>DATKDD010000095.1:0-3354 GCA_035512875.1 Gemmatimonadaceae bacterium
CGCCTGGTTGTTCTGGACGTCGCGGAGTTCCCCATCCTGCGTCACTGGTATGTGGTGCATCGGAAAGGCAAACGGTTGCCGTTATCGGCACAGGCATTCAAAAAATTCTTATTGGCGGAAGGCAACAATACTATACGTCGCCGCAGCAAGAACAAGCGCAAGGAACGGACGAACTGAGAACAGCCTCTCGTTGGAGTTCAGAAGTACTGGCAATGATCCGCTTTGGTCGCCTTCTCGGTGAGGAACCAGCCCGGATCGACGATACCTTCCGCTTCAGGAATGATATCTGCGGTTTTCACGTCGAATGTGGCAGCTGCGTAACGGCAACCGAACAGGCTTATGTTCCCGGTGCTCGCCAGCAGCTTGAGGAAACTTTCGATGTCCGTCGGTTCGCCGTCGGCCGCCATGCGCTCGCGCAGCCAGGCAGCATCCGCGGCGTGCCGGCCTTCGATATCGAGCGCGCCGGCACCTTCGCTCGTCAGTGCGCGCACGGCCCACAGTACGAACAGCATATCGACCTTCACGCCTTGCTTTGCCTGCGTGTACGCAAACGTCAGGGGGGTCAGCATTTTGTCATAGGCGTCGTCGCGAACGACGATTGCGAGATGTTTCATGACTGATTCTCCTCAGGCTGCCTGCCGGCTCGTCACCGGACCGTTACCGGCACGCAACAGGAAATCCCGGTTGACCGGACTGTGCGGCTTCAGCGCGAGGCGCTCGTTGGCGAGCGCTTCGGCGAGATCGCCAAACCCGCCGCGCACGGCGGCCTCGGTCAGCGTCCAGTCGATCACATCGCGCTGAGCGTGGCTGCCGCCGAACGCGTTCGCGATATGGCGGGCGCCGTGGAGTCGATCGACGGCTGTTTCGTAGTTGCCCCTCCAGAAGGCTGCGAACCCTTCGATGAGCGGCAAGCCGATGTCGCGTGCCCATCTGCCCGTCTCCGCGCCTTCACCGGAACCGCTGCGGCACGCGGCCAGAATTCGCTCCACATCGCGCTCCCTTCCCGCGCCGAGATACGACATGACGGCGTGCCAGTCATTGAAGGAGTAGGTTATGCCGTCGGCGTGCCCGTCCCACGTGTCAGCGAGTTCGCGCCAGCGGTCACCGACATCCTGACCCAGCAAATGCAGGCGCCATAGCAGGGCCGAGGCATCCACGAGGTCGACTGCGACCGTGCTGCGGTGCTCGCGAACGGGCCCGTCGTAGATCGCCAGTGCCTCTTCGAACTGGCCCAGTTCCAGGTGACAGAGTGCGCGGTGCCACCAGTTATGCACCTTGAAGAAATTGTCGTCCCCGGACCAGTACGGCTCGCGCGCGATCATCCAGCCAAGGCCGTCCTCAGCCCGGCCCTGCATCTCCATGACATGGGCGACGGCGTGGTGCGCCCAGCAATCGAGCGGTTGCATCGCAACCGCCCGGCGCCCCTCATCCTCGGCGCGAGCGTAGTTGCCGCATTCCTCCAGACCGAACGCATACATGCCAAGGAGGATCGAGTAGCCCGGGATGTCCGGCGACCACAGCGGCAACACGCGCGCAATGCGGTCGCGCAAGTTCCGGGCGTTCGCGCGAAAGAAATCCATGAGATGTCCGGACTGCAAGGCGAGGAGGTCGTGCGGGTAGCGGGCGTTGTGCCGATCGAGCGCCTGTGCCGCCAGAGTCCAGTTGCCGTCAAGTACGAGACCGAGAGCCGCGAGATGCGAAACCTCGCGCTCACTCCGCGGCATGGTTTTCACCTTCTCGATGATGGCCCGTGCTTCGGTGATGGCCTTGGGCTCCGTCGCAAGCGCATGGATGTGTGCTTTGAAGATGTGCGCCATCGTGAACTCCGGCGCGGTGTCGATGGCCTTTTCCAGGAGTCCCAGTGGATCGCCGCGATAGACGTTGAAAGCATCGTTCGCTCGATCTAAGTGGTGCACGGCCTCGGCTGTTGCACCTGAGAGCGTATTGCCTTGTTGGTCGGTCAGCATGTTTGGCCGCTTCTGCGGATGAATGGGTTGTCTTGCCGGCCTGCAATCTGCGTGGTCGGTCTCCTTTGTGCGGATGTTAATCTATGCGCAAATGACCTTGTGGAGAATTGGCGAGACGCCGGATCTCTTGCCCGATCCGCCGAATTGACGCGAAATCAACCATGGACGCGATCCTCGACATCCTTCAAGCCACGCGGCTTACCGGAGGCATCTTTCTCGATGCCGAGTTCACCGTGCCGTGGTGCGTGACCGCGCAGATCGGCCCGGAGGATTGCGCGGCGTTCGGTCCGCAACCGGCCAACATCATTGCGTATCACTACGTGAGTGAGGGCAGGCTTTTCCTGACAGTCGGCGATGAGCCGCCTGTCGCCGTTGAAGCTGGCGAAATCGTCATCCTGCCGCGTAACGATCCGCATCGCTTGGGCAGCGACCTGAAGCTCCGGGCCGTGAGCGCGGAGCAATTGATCCAGCCCGCGGCAGACGGTGCGCTCGCACGAATCGTCTACGGGGGCGGCGGCGAGCGAACTCGCATATTTTGCGGATTCCTCGGCAACGACTCACCGAACGATCTTATCGTCCGCATCCTGCCGCGAGTGTTGAAAGTCCATGTAGCGGACAGCCCGTCGGGGGCATGGATCGAAAGCTCGTTGAGGTTCGGCGTCGAGGAACAGGCCGCCGGGGTGGTGAAGTCGCCGGCCGTCCTCGCCAGGCTCACCGAGCTCCTGTTCATGGAGGCGGTGCGCCGCTACCTGGTATCGCTGCCAACCGGCCAATCCGGGTGGCGGGAGGGTGTGCGCGATCCGATGGTAGGGCGCGCACTGGGTCTCCTGCATAGCCGGATAAACCAGCGCTGGACCACCCAGGACCTGGCAGGAGCGGTAGGCATGTCACGCTCGGCTTTCGCGGAACGGTTCACCCGCATCATGGGCGAGCCGCCCATGCGCTACCTTGCGCAACAACGCCTGCAAGCCGCAGCCGAGCGGCTGAGGCACTCGAGCGAGTCCATCGCGCGTATCGCCTTCAAGGTCGGCTACGAGACCGAGGCCGCGTTCAATCGCGCGTTCAAACGCGAGTTCGGCGTACCGCCGGCCAGCTGGCGCAAGCAGAGCCAATCGTAAGCTTCCCCGTATGAGCGACAGGCGGAAAGTAGAGCTTTCTGGCATTTTATGTCCAGGAGGTTCTGATGAGGAAGTCACGTTTCACGGAGACGCAAATTGTCGCGATTCTGAGGGCAGCCGACGCCGGAATGCGGGTCAAGGAGATCTGCCGCAAGCACGGCATCTCTGAGCCGACCTATTACAAATGGAAGTCGAAGTATGGCGGCTTGGATGCGTCGGAGCTCAAGCGGATCAAGGAGCTCGAGGCGGAAAATGCCAAGTTGAAGCGC
>DATKDD010000096.1:0-5894 GCA_035512875.1 Gemmatimonadaceae bacterium
GGGCGCCGACGTGGAGGTTCATGCGCGCTGGCTGGAGATTCTCGGCCGCGATGCGCTCACCGCGCGATTCTATCAGGCGCTCGAGGAACTCGTCAGGCAGATGGCAGCGGAGCCGGCACGCCGCTGTCCACCTGACGAGCGTCGCGCGCTGGCACTCCTCCATGTTTCCCGGCTGATCTTTCTCGCCTTCCTCGAAACCAGGGGGTGGCTCGATGGCGACGCGCGCTTTCTGGCGCGTGCCTTCGAGCGATGCCTCGCCCATGGCGGCGGCTTTCAGAAGCGGGTGCTGCACCCCCTCTTTTTCGGAACTCTCAATACCCCGGTGCGAAATCGTGCAGCTGCCGCGCGCGCCTTTGGACGCCTCCCTTTTCTCAATGGCGGCCTGTTTTCGCGTACGGCGCTCGAACGCCGACACCCCGTCGTGTTCTCCGATAACGCCTTTGGCGCGCTGTTCGATACCATGCTGTTGCGGTACCGCTTCACTCCTCGCGAGGAGAGGGCCGACCTGTCGGAATGCGCGGTCGATCCGGAGATGCTCGGTCGCGCTTTCGAATCGCTCATGTCGGGCGACACACGGCGGAACCGTGGAGCCTACTACACCCCCTTGCCACTCGTCTCGCAGCTCGTGGATCGCGGCCTCGCCGCCGTGCTGCGTGGACGTGGCCTGCGCAATGAGGACATTGCGCGCGCCCTGGCCGGAAAGCGTGTTCACCCGCGCGCCGCCCGGGAACTGCACGCGCGCCTGACGACGATCACCATCGTCGATCCGGCATGCGGATCGGGTGCGTTTCTCGTCTACGCACTGGAGCGCGTCGCCGGCCTGCTCTCTCGACTGGGCGATCCCGGTGCCGCCGGCGGCGTGCGCCGCGGCGTGCTCGCACGCTCGATCTTCGGCGTGGATGTGGATCCGACGGCGGCGTGGCTGTGCGAGCTGCGGCTCTGGTTGTCGGTGGTCGTCGAGCAGCACGACGGCGATCCCTGCACCGTGGAGCCGCTCCCCAATCTCGACCGGCAGATTCGCGTGGGTGACTCGCTTGCCGGTGAAGTGTCGCGGGAGGCATGGCGCCAGCCGGGCGGAAGCCGCGTGGCTCGGCTTCGCGAGCGCTATGCTCGCGCGTCGGGCGCCAACAAGCGGACCGCCGCACTGGCGCTGGAGCGTGCCGAGCGACTGCGAGCCATCGCTCGTTCCGAAGCGGAGTGTGCCGCCGCATGCGCCGCGCGCAAGGAGTTGCTCGGCGCACTGCGCGCTCGCGATCTGTTCGGCGAACGGTCCCCGACGACGCCTGACGAGCGCGCCAGGCTCACCGTACTCCGCGCCCGCGTCCGCGAGCTGCGGGCGGATCTTCGCCGTCTGCGCGATGGCGGCGCGCTACCCTTTGCCTGGCGCGTGCACGCCGGCGACGTGCTCGATGCCGGAGGGTTCGATCTCGTCATTGGCAATCCTCCGTGGGTACGGCTGCACCGCATTCCCCCGGAGGCCCGCGCCGCACTCCGCGCACGCTTCACCGTCTATGCGCGGGGCACGTGGAGCCGCGGAATGGAGGTCGCCCGCGCCGGATACGGCTTCGCAGCCCAGGTGGATCTGGCGGCGCTCTTCGCCGAACGAGCGGTGGCGCTCACTCGCGGGGGCGGGGCCGTCGCGCTGCTCCTGCCCAGCAAGCTGTGGCGCTCGCTCGCCGGCGGCGGTGTTCGGAGCCTGCTCCGCACGCGCACGACGCTGGAATTGATCGAGGACTGGAGCGAGGGAACGCCCACATTCGATGCGGCCGTGTATCCGTCGGGCATCGTCGCGGTGGCAAACATGCCGAACGCTAGTCCGGACGAGTGCCCCGGGCACCCCACCGAGGTCGCCAGCCATCGCGCCGGCCGCCGCATTGCCTGGCGCACGTCAGCGAACGCCCTTCCGGCGTTTGCCGATGACGCGGCCGCCCCTTGGCTGCTCCTCCCTCCTGAAGCACGCGCCGCCTTCGACCGGCTCCGCGACGCGGGGTTGCCTCTGGCCGACACTTCCTTTGGCTCACCGATGCTGGGCGTGAAGAGCGGGTGCAACGACGCTTTCATTGTCCGCGCGCGCACGGGACGCGGGGAGCTGGCGGAGGTGAGCGATGGCTCACGCAACGGCGTCGTCGAACGGTCGCTGCTGCGGCCGCTCGTGCGTGGCGAAACGCTGGGACGCGATGTGGAGCAGGGCGAGCGCGAGCTCATTCTCTGGACACACGACGTTGGTGGTGCGCCGCTGCGGCGGCTCCCCCGGCACGCGGCACGCTGGCTCGCGCCACACGAAGACCGTTTGAGACGCCGCTCCGATCTGCGCGCCGGAATGCCCTGGTGGTCGCTGTTTCGAACGCCATCGGCGCATCCGGGCCGCACGCGATTGGTATGGAGTGATGTGTCTCGCGAGCCGCGAGTCAGCGTTGTCGAGGCGGGCGACCCGACCGTGGCACTCAACTCGTGCTATGTGCTGCCGTGCGCCGAGCCTGACGACGCACACGCCCTCGCCGTGCTCCTGCGGTCGCCGGTGTGCGCCGCCTGGCTGCGCGCGCTGGCCGAGCCCGCGCGCGGCGGCTACCTGCGGCACCTCGCGTGGACCGTCGCGCTCCTGCCGATTCCTCGCAACTGGACCAAAGCCAGACGGGCCCTGCTCACCATGACCGACGGAGCGAGCCAGGCAAGGCACGCCCGCACCGCTGCGCGCGCCTATGGGCTCACTTTGGACGCTGTTGCACCGCTGATTGAATGGGGCGCCGTGTGATCGTTGCCGATGGCGCTGCGGTCAAGGCAGCCATTGCCCAGCACTGGCTGGGCCGCGCCAATGGAGGCTCCGCGCCGTCGCTCGGAGACATCACCCTGCGACCGCACCAGCGGGACGCGGTCCAACGGCTGCGGAAGGTCCTGCATCGTCACCGTGTGGCGCTGCTCGCCGACGACGTAGGGCTTGGCAAGACGTACGTAGCCGCTGCCCTGGCTGGAGAGTTTCGTGCCCCGCTCATTGTGGCGCCCGCCGCCCTTCGGGGCATGTGGCGGGACGCGCTTTCGGCGGCGAATGTGGAAGCGCCATGCATATCGTACGAGCAGTTGAGCCGCGGCGCGGCGCCCGAGGCGCCTTACGATCTGGTGATTCTCGACGAAGCGCAACACGCGCGCACTCCTTCGACCCGCCGCTATCGTCATTTGGCCGCGATCGTCGGAGGCGCGCGCCTGCTCCTGCTCTCGGCGACGCCAATTCACAATCGCCGTGACGATCTCGTAGCCCTGTTCTCGCTCGTGCTGGGGCGCGCGGCCCGTTCTCTCGATGATACAGGCATTGCCGCGCGAACCGTGCGCCGCATGCACGGCGACGTTTCGGACGTTCGCCTTCCTGCGGTGGAGGAAGAGGGCTGGATTGCCGTGCCTGACGATGACACGATGCTCCAGGCGCTGCTCGACCTGGCGCCTCCCCTGGCGCCTCGCGGAGGAGGAGACGGCGGGGCGTTGCTCACGTGGACCCTGGTGCGGTTATGGGCCTCGACGCGTGGAGCGCTGCGCGCGGCTCTGCGCCGGAGGCTGCACCGCGGATGGGCGCTGCGGCAGGCGCTCGAATGCGGCGTGTTTCCCTCACGCGAGGAGCTCGCCGCCTGGCAATGCTCCGACGCCGCCCTGCAACTCGGATTCCCCCAGCTCCTGGCGCCCCCGGCAGCGGGCTCGGGCGAGTTGCTCGAGTTCGTCGACAACCACCTCGTCGCTGTGGAGAAGGTGTTGGCGAAGCTGGCCCTTACCCCCGACCCCGATGCCGCTCGCGTCGCAAGGTTGCGAGAGCTCTACAACAGTAGTCCCGGCGCCCGCGTGCTCGTGTTCACGCAGTTTGTCGACAGCGCGCGTGCGATATGGCGCCTGATGCGCGACGACCCAGGCGTGGCGGTTCTCACCTCGCGTGGCGCCGAGGTGGCCGGGGGCACCATTTCCCGGCGAGAAGCGCTCTCCCGATTCGCGCCGCAGGCGAGCGGCTTCACCGCTCCGCCGCGCGCACAGGCCATCGAGCTGCTCATCAGCACCGACCTGCTCAGCGAAGGCGTCAACCTGCAGGATGCGTCCGTTGTCGTGCACCTCGACCTTCCGTGGACGTATGCCCGGCTGGCACAGCGCGTCGGCCGGGTGAGACGAATGGGATCCCCGCACGCTCGCGTGCGCATCTTCACCTTCGCACCCCCCGCGCCAGCCGAGCGCCTGCTGGCAGTGGAACGACGGATCGCAGAAAAGCTGAATGCCTCGGCGCGGACGTTAGGGATCGCCGGCGCAATTCTGCCCCCGGCGTTCCACACCGCCGCGGCGCACGGGGACCGTGCACCAGCGCACAGTCTCGAGCGCCTGCGGTCGCTAGTGGATGCATGGCGCGCCCCTGACGGCAGTGAACTGCCGCCTGGCGCTCCGGTCGCCGCCGTTGCGTCCGGATGCGATCGCACCGGCTCGCTAGCCGCGGTACGCGATTTCACGGGGGCGGTAATCCTCGCCGTGACGATCGACGGTGTCACGTCAGACGATCCTCGTGCGCTCCTCGACATGGCCGAACGGATCAACCTGGTGGCGGTTTGGCAGCGAGACGCGCGCACCTCCCTCGAATGTCCTAACGAACCGTTCGAAGGCCTGGTGAGCCACGAGCGGGAGCGGATCGAACGGTGGTGCCGTGCTCGTGCCGCCGACTACGCTGCCGGCGGGACGATTTCGATCGTGGGCGTGGGCCGGAGGCGGGCGCTGCGCCGGCTCGCCGCCATCCTCGCGCGTACGCCGCTTTCCCGACGACATGAAATCGCGGCCGTCGCCGCGCGCGCCCGCCAGGTCGCGAACACCACGATCGGTGCGGCAGGCGAGGTGGTGCTGGGCGAGCTCGCAGCCGCGCCCATGCCCGACGATGCCTGGCTCAGAGCCGTGGCCGCATTCGCGGAAGCACGTCGCGGCGATTCCCGGACTCCAGCCACGACTGGCCTCGAGTCCCGTGTGCTGGCAATGATCGTGATGCTCGCTACCAATGCGCGCGGATTCACTGGCCGCTAACGTGGAGCAGCCAACGGAAGCCGTCATTCCGGCGAAAGCCGGAATCCAGAGGCCGTTAGTGGCCTGGACCCCGGCTTTCGCCGGGGGGACGGGCTTCTGACCTTCATTCTCCATCAACCCTGTTCAGCGAGCGGCTTGGTATTCAAACCTTTGCGGTTCCAGTGTTATCTGAAAGGACGGAAAGATGACGATACCTGGAGGCGCTCGTTCTGGCTGCCGACGTGATACCGATTGAGCGGGACGACCCCTCGGATGACGCGACCCTCGCCGCAGGCGGGGACCGTCGGGCATTCGAGCGGCTCTACCGCGCGAACGTCGGCCGGGTGTTCTCGCTGTGTACGCGGATGACTGGAAGCCGCGATCGCGGCGAAGAGCTCACGCAGGACGTGTTCGTGCGGGCATGGGAGAAGCTTCCGCAGTTTCGTGGTGACAGCCTGTTCTCGACCTGGCTGCATCGGCTGGCGGTAAACGTGATTCTGAACGCACGGAAGTCGGATGGCAGGCATCGCGATCGGCATTCCGAGGAAAACGGGGACGACGGAATGGATGTGTTCGCGGCACCACGTCAGGCAGCGCATGGCGACCGGATGGACCTGGAAAAAGCGATTGCGTCTTTGCCGCCTGGAGCACGCCGGGTGTTCGTACTGCACGATGTACAGGGTTTCAAGCATGAGGAGATCGCCGAACAACTCGGCGTGACCGCTGGCGGAAGCAAGGCGCAATTGCACCGCGCGCGAATGCTTCTGCGGGAGAGACTGACGCGATGACGGACATGACCTGTGAAATGCTCGCCGAGAAGCTCGGTGCGCTGCTCGAAGACGAGCTGCCGTTGGCGGAGCGTAAGGCGCTGGAGCTTCATGCCGGCG
>DATKDD010000097.1:0-2882 GCA_035512875.1 Gemmatimonadaceae bacterium
CGTGATGAGGCGGCTTCGCGCGGCGCTGATGCGGGTTCGCGGCCTGTTTGGCCAACGCCGTCTCGAGCGGGAGCTGGCCGACGAGCTCGAGAGCCATCTGCAGCTGCACATCGACGAGAACCTGCGCGCCGGGATGGCACCGGCCGAAGCCCGCCGGCGGGCCATCATCGCGCTTGGCGGCGTCGAGCAGGCGAAAGAGCAGTACCGGGATCGGCGTGGCGTTCCATGCGTCACGCATCTAGTCCAGGACACGCGGTACGGCCTCCGCACGCTGCGCCGGAATCCGGGCTTCGCGGCTGCGGCCATCGTCACCCTGGCGCTCGGCCTCGGCGCCAACATGGCAATCTTCCGCTTCGTCGACGCCGTCGTTCTCGAGAGCCTCCCGGTTCCGAATCCCGAGGATCTCGTTGTGGTTCGGCCCTTTGCCTTCAGCTATCCCTCGTTCCGGCAGCTTACCGCAGTCACGACCGACGTCTTCGCGGGCACGGCAGTGCGCTCGCCAATCCGCGTGGATCTGTCCGCGGACGGCCTGACGGAGCATCTCCCGGCTGAGCTGGTGAGCGGCAGCTACTTCGGCATGCTCGGCGTCGAACCGGCCCTGGGCCGCGTGCTCGACCCGCATGATGACGAAGCGGAGGGCGCCGCGCGCGTGTGCGTCATCAGCTACAACCTGTGGCAACGCCGTTTCGAGGGCGACCCGGCTGTCGTCGGTCGCATCATTCGCCTCAACGCCGAGCCGTTCGAGATCGTCGGCGTGAGCGAGCGCGGGTTCCGCGGCGCTGACCTGCACGCACGGCACGAGGTGCAGATCCCGATGTCCATGACACGCCTGTTCGCAGGCATGGTGCGGGATTCGCCGGGCTCGACATGGCTGCTCGTCATGGCGAGGCTCGCGCCTGGCGTGACGCGCGAGCAGGCCGAGGCGGGCGTCCGGGCGAAGTTCGATCCACCGTTCGAGTGGCAGAAGCAACAGCCGTTGTCACTCGCCTCCG
The DNA here is from genome assembly GCA_035512875.1 of Gemmatimonadaceae bacterium. Taxonomy (GTDB): domain Bacteria; phylum Gemmatimonadota; class Gemmatimonadetes; order Gemmatimonadales; family Gemmatimonadaceae; genus JALZIF01. Next base: position 993 of record DATKDD010000097.1, read on the forward strand.
GACGGCAGGGAATCGGCTCGCTGCGAAGCCAACTCGAGCATCCTGTGCTCATCGCGCAGCTGCTCAGCGGGTGCGTGCTGCTGATTGCGTGCGCGAATCTGGCGAGTCTCCTTCTGGCGAAGACCTCCGCCCGGCGGCGAGAGCTGGCCGTGCGCCAGTCTCTGGGAGCATCTCGCGGCCGGATCGTCTCACAGCTGCTGGTCGAGAGCTCTTTGCTCGCCTGCGCCGGTGCCACCGCCGGAGCTGGTGTAGCCATCGTCCTCAACCGCCTCCTGACGGCGATGCTGGCGTCGCCGGGCTGGAACGTCGACCTCACCGCCGTTCCATCCGCGCTGGGTATCGGTGTGTCGGTGGGCGTGATGATTGTGGCGGCCCTCTCGATTGGCCTGCTGCCCGCGCTGGTGGCCACCCGCGAAGCTCCGCTCGACGGACTACGCGAGGCGCCGTTATCCGGGCGCCCGCGATACCTGGGCCGAGCACTCGTGGTTGCCCAGGTCGTCGTCTGCCTGGTGCTCGTGTTCGCCGCCGGTCTCTTCGCCCGTTCGCTGCACAACCTTCGCTCCGTCGATCTGGGGCTGGATCCGCAGCAGGTCGCCGTGCTGACCACCAATCCCGAGCGGAGCGGCTATTCGAGAGACCGCTCGATGGAGTTCTACGCCGAATGGCTGCGGCGTGCGCGGCTCGTGCCTGGTGTCTCCAACGCCAGTCTGGCCAGCGTCGTCGCCATGTCCCAGGCGATGTTCGCCGGCACGGTCGACGTACCCGACGCGGAACCGCGCGAAGGTCCAACGCCAAACAACAATATCAACGTGGTCACGCCCGACTACTTTCGGACTGTCGGCCTGCCGATTGTCGCCGGGCGCTCATTCACCGGGACCGATGGCCCGAACGCGCCGCCGGTTGTCATCGTCAACGAACGGTTCGCCGAGTACTACTGGCCCGGGCGATCTCCGATTGGCCGGCAGTTCACGATCTTCTCGAAAACGACCGTCGAGATCGTCGGCCTCGTTCGCACAGCCAAGTACCGCACCGTTCGGGAGGAGCCGCAGATCACGATTTATCTGCCGCTGGCGCAGCGCCCGCGGAGCGAGCTCACGCTGCATGCCCGGATCGCGGGCAGCACACGAGCGGCGGCGGCGGCGTTGCTGCGCGCGGCCCATGCGATCGATCCGAACGTGCCTGTCTACGATGTCGCGGCGCTCGAAGACCATGTCAACGCCCGGCTCTCCAACGAGCGGGTGCTGAACGTGCTGTCGATCCTGTTTGCGTCGCTCGCCCTGTTCGTCGCCTGCGCCGGCCTCTACGGTCTCGTGTCGTACGCGGTAGTGCGTCGCAGGCGTGAGATCGGCATCCGTCTCGCCGTTGGAGCGCAGCGGCACGACGTCCTCGGCCTGTTTCTCAGGGATGTGGTGGCGCTCGTCGCGATTGGCATGGCGCTGGGCATGCCTCTGGCGTTCGCAGCAGGCCGACAATTCAGCAGCGTGTTGTACGGTCTCGACGCCACGAGCGTCTCCACGCTTCTGCTCGCCGCGAGTCTTCTTGGAACCGTCGCGATCCTCGCGGCCGCGATTCCGTCGGCACGCGCCATGCGCGTCGACCCGATTGCGACCCTGCGAGAACAATAGACATGCGTCCCCGACCCGCCTTCGCGCGCTAGCGTTCGTGCGCGCTTCGGCGCGGCAAGCCCCCCGAACCCCCGAGCCCCCGAACTCGAGCCATGAGCACGGCTGGCGTTATGCTCGGAGGTAGATGCCGTTCACGGTCGCCATCTTTTCCGCCATTCTCTTGTACACCTGGGTTCTCGACCACCGGCTCCCGCGGGATGCGGTCAACGTGACGATCGGGGTGGTCGCCGCGCTCGGGATCTGGCACTCGGTCCGCACCGGCGAC
>DATKDD010000098.1:0-5006 GCA_035512875.1 Gemmatimonadaceae bacterium
AATTCCAAAACGGGTCTGCGCATCCACGCTCGGCGCGAACGCGAAGGCGCCCACGACCAGGGCGGACACAACCAGACAAATGCGCTTCATTTGATTCTCCAGGGGTGAAAGTCTCGTGCTTGCCTGCGAGCACCGTGCCGCTTGCGCACAGGCGGCGGGAGTATAAACCCGCTGCTCGACTAATGGCAGTGGCGGCACGACGGTTTCAGCTTTCGTGCCAATGACTTGGGGCCCGTATAAAGACCCTCAACGGGCGAAAAGGTGCCGCTCCGATTGCCCAACGTTTCTCAGCCTCGCCTACGACTACCTGCCCAGCTGAACGCCGAGTACGAGCGGCACGACTAGCGCATCCACGCCAAACAGCTTGACGACCTGAACTTCCACGTACGACGGCAGTCCGGCGAAGCGAAATGTAATCCCCCCCGCTATCGAGGCACCGAACCTGGTTTCGGGTGCGGGCTCCGGCAGCGGCTCGTCGGGATCATCGACCGGATCTTCGTCGTCGCCCGGGTCGAGTGACTCGGCGCTCTGCGCATCCAGGCGATGAATGCCCACGCCTGCCGACAAGTACAGAAGCGAGGAACGCTCCGCTCGCTCGCTGATCAGGCCGGCAAACGTCAGCGAAGTCATCGACGCCCCCTGGATCGTGACCGGAGATTGGCCCGAGGGCGTGACCGTTCCCCCGCCAAAGCGATCGTGCGTGACAGCTGCTCGAATGCCGAACGGTTGCGTGGGCACCACCGCCGTGAGCGTCAACCCACCCCGGATGCCGGTGCTGTAGAGATCGCCGAGCTCACCGGCCGGCATCGAGCCGCCGAACAGCAGTCCGGGAAGGAGCCGCACCAGGCGAGTCGACTTCCTTGCCACGCTGCTCTCCAGCTGATGGCGAGCTGGTCCGGCCACGCTCTGGGCGCCGGCGGCGGACGCGCTGGCGATCAGCGTCAGTACAGTTAGGCACCTCGCGCCCCATGTGCCGGATCCTCGTGGTTTCAGCATCCGACTACGTTTCCGGATACCAGTTCACACCCACACGCAGGCGCGTGGTGAGTCCTCCGCTCGACTTCATGGTCGATCGCTGAACCTGATGAATCTCGATGCGGTGCACGCTCCCGATACTCACGATGACGTTGGCGTCGAGTGTGAAATTCTCGGTGAAAAACAGCTGCATTCCCCCACCCGGGTTGATCGCGCGCGCATTGAAGGTGGCCCGTCGCACAACGCCCGATGTGTCGATGAATGACCGCGTCTTGAACTGCTTTCCACCGACGGCGAGCGATGCATAGGGAACGTACCGCACATCGCGCCGATGGAAATGGTAACGGACTCCAAAATCGAAATGGTAAAGCGTGATGTCGCCGACGACCTGTGCGTTGTCGCTCCCATGACTGGAGCGCTCGATGCCCATCAGGAGCAGCAGACGTGGGGTGTATCCATATCCGAGATGCCCCCCGATACCGCTCCCCCAGGTCGTCTTGATCTCGGTGCCCTCGGACTGCCGCTCCCCCGTCACGGTGGTGCCTGGCACGAATCCGCCGCTCAGGCCGACCATGATGCCACTCGTAATGGTGCGTGGGTCGTAGAGAAGCTCCTCCGCCGGTGCCTGCGCGTAGCCCGATCGAACGACGAGCGACGAGCAGACTATCAGCGGAAGCAGTAGCGATGAACAGGGAGCACGCATGGTTTCGGCGACGGATGTGGGGAGCGCACGATGGCGGCGCAATCGCTTCACGCCGCCGCAATATTCGGCGCATACCGCTCGCGCGCAACGGCGCGCGACCATCCGGTGAGCTAGGCCGCGACCAGCCGCTGAGGCATTGCCTCGATCTGCCGCCACACACACACCTCCGCGCACGAGAAGCGCCGCGCGCAGCCGATGCAGTCCAGCCGCACCTTTTCGGGGTATCGTGCGCGATCGGTCACCCCGTAGCCGACTGCGGCGAAGAAGGCAGGAGTAAGGGTCAGCGCGAACAGCTCGGATATCTCGCGCTGCCGTGCGATCGCCTCTACCGCCGACACGATCAATCGTCCCAATCCACGCCCGTGCGCCCGACGCGCGACGGCCACGGAAGCCACTTCGCCGAGCGAAGGTGAGTACTCCTTCAACGCGCCGCACGCCAGCACGCGATCGTATTCGTCCACCGCTACGACAAAATCGTCGAGCGCGAGTTCGATCGCGGACGGCGGCTTGGCCAGCATCGTGCCTTCCGCCGCGTACTCCTCGATCAGTGACGCGATCTGCTCCACATCTCCGCGCCTCGCCTTGCGAACCATGGCCGTCATGCGCTCAGTATCTCCTCGAGAATCGCCAGGCCGCGGGAGAGATCGTCATGCGTGGCGATCAACGGCGGCAGCAGCCGCACTGTGTAATCCCCGGCGGTGCAGAGCAGCAGTCCGCGTTCCAACGCACGCGCCACAACGTCGCCGGCAGGAATGTGCACATCGACGCCCCAGATATACCCAACACCGCGCACGGCCCTCACCCTGCCGGTCCGTTCGATCAGCCCGGTCAGCTGCTGACCTAGCCAGGCACCGTTACTCCGCACCTCCGAAAGCAGCGCCGGATCGCTCAGCCGCTCGAGAAGGTGCAGCGCGACCGATGCCACGAATGGACCTCCACCGAACGTGGTCGCATGATCGCCGGCCTTTACCGAATCCGCGATCTCCTGATTCAGCAGCACTGCCCCCATCGGCAGTCCGGCCGCCAGCGGCTTGGCGAGCGTCATGAGATCCGGCTCCACACCCATGCCTTGATGCGCAAACAGCTGGCCCGTCCGTCCGAGGCCGCACTGCACTTCATCGAAGATCAGGGCAATCTGCCGTTCGCTGGTCAAAGCCCGCACTTCGCGAAGGAATCCCCCATCGAGCACCCGCACACCGCCCTCCCCCTGCACCGGCTCGAGTATCAGCGCCGCGACGGTCCCGGCGTCGAGCATCGCGGAAAGCTCCTCGATGTCGCGCTCGGCGATCGTTACGCCACCGGCCAGAGGACGGAACGGCGCTCGATAGGTCGGTCGATCGGTAGCCGCCAGTGAAGCGAACAAGCGGCCGTGAAAGGAGCCGCGCAAGCCGACGATCTCTCGCTTGGCGCTCCCGCCAACCGTTCCCGCCCACCGCCGCGCGAACTTGAACGCCCCTTCATTGGCCTCCGCGCCCGAGTTGCAGAAGAACACGCTCGAGGCGAACGAACGATCCACCAGCGCATCAGCCAGCTTTCGTGCAGGGGCGGTGTGGTACAGGTTCGAGACGTGCAGGAGACCACTCGTCAAGGCGTCGCGCATGGCGTCGGCCACACCGGCGTCGTCGTAGCCAAGAGCATTGACGGCGATCCCGCTCACGAAATCGAGATAGGCATTGCCATCAGCGTCGAACAGTTCGACACCCCGCCCGCGTACGAATTCGACAGGCGCGCGTCGATAAACAGGGAGCAGGGCACCGGTCGCCGGTGCGGCCGGCGCCAGCATGGTGAGGGTCATACGAGACTCCGGGCCGGCATCAGCGCCGTGCCTGACGATGGATCCGACAGGGCGGCAACGCCGCCGATGCGTACGCGCGGCACGCCCGCTTCCAGTGCGCGGATCGCCGCTTCCAGCTTGGCCACCATGCCTCCGGCAGCAGTTCCGGCGGCGATGAGTCCTGCCGCGCTCTCCGCGTCGAGAACGGGAATGACCACTCCGCCGTCAACCACCCCTTGCACGTCCACCACGAGCATCAGTTCGTCGGCGCCGAGCGCGGTAGCAAAGGCGGCGGCCGCATCATCTCCGTTCACGTTGAGCGCGCCGCTGCCGTCCTCGGCGCTCGCCAGCGGCGAGATGACCGGCAGGAATCCAGCGTTAAGCAGTGCCTCGATGAGCTCGGCGTGCACCGCAGCCGGCTCGCCAACCCGGCCCAGCGCGCCGCCCGCTGATTCGCGAGCGATGAGCAACCGGCCATCTTCCCCGGAAATGCCGACTGCAGGCGCCCCGGCGCCCTGCAGCGCCGCCACCAACCGCTTGTTGGCGGAGCCCGACAGCGCCATGCGCACCAGGTTTATTTCGTCAGGCGACGTGACCCGCCGTCCGCCGACGAACCGTGGCTCCATGCCGAACGCACGCTGGAGCGCGGAGATCTCGTCGCCCCCGCCGTGCACGATGCATAACGACCCCGGATCCGCGTTCCACGCCGCGGCCAGCGCCTGCTGCACCGCCTCGTTCTGCTGCACCCGGCCGCCCAGCTTCACGACGCGCATCATGACGGGAGTCCCTGCGCCTCTGGCACGCCGAGCATCAGGTTCGCGTTCTGCACTGCCTGTCCCGCCGCGCCTTTCATGAGGTTGTCGATCGCCGAGATGATCAGCAGCGTCGGACGCCGCACGGCCGGAAGCGCCATCGCGTGCGCTCGCACCACGTTGCGTCCGATGACATCGCGCAATGAAGGCGGGCGGTCGGTGATCTCGACGAACGGCTCCCGATCATATGCAGTGCGTAGCGGTTCCATGGGATCCGCCAGCGGCGCCGCCAGCGGCACGGTGATCGTCGCCAGGATTCCTCGGGACACGGGCAGCAGGTGTGGCGTGAATATCAGGTCGACATCCGCGCCGAGCTGTTGCACCATAGCGCGCATCTCCGGCAGGTGGCGGTGCGCATTCCCCACCGAATAGGCGCGATAGTCCTCGACGACTTCCGCAAACAACAGATCGGCACGGGGTGACGCGCCGGCTCCGGTCACGCCGCTCGCAGCGACGATCGAGATTGAGCCCTGAGGCTCGACCAGCCCGCGTGACAGGTACGGCGCGAGCGCGAGCAGAATAGCCGTGGGGTAGCACCCCGGATTGGCGACCACCCTCGCCTCCGGGATCTTGGGGCGCTCGAGTTCGGTCAAGCCATAGGGCGCGTTACTCGCGTGGCTGTTTCCGGGACGGAGATCGGACGACAGGTCTACGACCCGGCAGCCCTCTCCCGCCGCGCGCGCGACCCATTCGGCCGAAGCGCCGTGAGGCAACGAGGAAAACACGAGCTCTGTCGAAGCGA
>DATKDD010000099.1:0-7581 GCA_035512875.1 Gemmatimonadaceae bacterium
GGGGACATGTCGTTCACCAATACGCCCGCGGAAAATGGGTAATCCGGGCCCCGGCCGAGCGCCGACAGCGAGAGGGCTATGCGCACTTCGTAGCCTGACGGCGTGGGTCGCCAGCTGGTGCGCACCGGAACGTCGTTCCGCATGCCGGCTACCGGCAGGTTGCGAACCTCGCCGCCGGCCTCCGGCACGAGCAGCCATCCGGCCTCGCGATCCCAGGCCGGAGAGCTGATGTAGATCTGCACGCCATCGCTATGAATGTCGGCCGGTTCGTTGTCCAGCGCCGGATCCTGCGCATCGGCGGCGCGAAAAAATAGTGGGGACTTCGTCACGATCACGCCGCACTCCAGGTCGCGCTCGGTCGCGAGCAGCGTGACCGTAGCCGTGGGCATTCCCGCAGCCCTCCACGTCTCCTCGGACTGCCGGTACTCCCGCTCGCCGAGCTGTACGAGAAGCGGCACGGGCCGCGGGTGGCCGGCCGATACGCGCGGAACCGTCGACGGCACCATTGCACGAAGGTTCGGAGGAGGCGTGTCCCGCTTGGCCTTACGCCGGATGCCAGCGAGATCGATCGAGCTACGGGCGCCGGCGGCAAACAGCTCGACGTGCCAGAGCCGTTCATGCCGCGCGTGCTCATGGCGCTCCCCGGAGGTCAGTTCCACGGTCAGCACACCTTCGCGGGCATGCGCCTCGCGGACCGCGCCATCCCAACTCCATACTGTCGTTATGCCACCAGCGCGCTCGTGCAGGCGCAGCCAGTGAAAGCGGCGATCGCCGCGTTCCGGCGGACCCGGTGCCACTCCGCGCCAGAGCTCGGCCCCCGCGCTCGGCATGACCCAGGCATCGAGTGCCCGCTCGCCGTTGACGGATCGCAGGTGAATCACCGCACCGGCCTTCACCACTGCCGCCTCGCAGTCGTGCACGGCGGCAAACCCGTCCGCGGGAGCATCGCTGGCGGCGGGTGTTCGCGCCGCCCAGGCACCAACGCCCTGCACTCCGGCATCGACGTGGAACGGCAGATCCAGCACGACCGGACGACCGGCCTGCCACACGAGCTGGTCCAGAGCATAGTCAGGCATGACGACCAGCGTGCGACCGCCGTGCACGTTCGCGGCGAGCACGCCCGGAGGCAGCTCTACCTGCGCCCATCCTGCGGCGCCACGTTCCTCGAAGGCGAGCAGCGTTCCCTCTCCCGGTAGCTGGGAGCGGCCATCAGCCAGCGGTGCGTTATGCGCCAGCGTGCTGCGATACCAGTGGAGCGACGGGTCGACGTACGAGCCGGTGCCCATATCGTCGAGCCATCGCGTGCCGCCGTCGACGAGGAGGAGGTTGAGCCGGTCCGGATGTCCGTGACCGCCGCCGGACTGGCCGTAGTCCAGGGCAAGGAAGGTCTGCGCATCGCGCCGGCGGAACACGGCGATACCCTGTCCATCCAGCAGAACGGTTCGCGGGGTTTCTACCGGCAGTTCAGGCAAGTGATCCAGAGCGAACAACAGGGACTTCCACGAGAGATCGGCGCGCGACAGATCGCTCGCCGGCTCCGGCTGCTCGGCTTCGGCGGCCGATCGCGACCGTCCGGTACCGACGCGCGGTACCTCTCCACCATAGAGGTGCCCGAGCGCCGTCGTCAGGCGCGCATCGTTAGCGCGGGCCAGCCCAAGCTCGCAGGACTCGGCGAACCTCCAGTTGCGCAGCGACACGCCGTATCTCGAGTCGCGGCGCGCGGGAAAGGTGAAGTCCGGCAGCATGGTCAGGAGTGGCGCCGCGAATGCTTCGGCGAAGCGATCAGCCAGCGCGTCGGGGAGCTGGATCCCCGCCCGCTCGGCGAGCACGACGCCATACCAGAGGCCGCGATGCGCGAACAGATGGTAGTTCTCCCCTTCGTACCATGTGCCGTCCGTGAGGAGGGCGCCCTCGAGGTGCGCATGAAGGCCGGACGGCCCATTCACGGCACGCCGCACTAGCGGGCTTCGATCGACCAGCTGGCCGGCGGCGAGAATCGCCGCGTTACTCCACACCTGACGATTCGAAGCCCCCTCGTCGAAGCCGGCAATCAGCTCCAGGCTCGGTTCAAGCAGTTTTTCGCGCGCCGATTGCGATGGCACATGACTGGCTCGGCTAATCTCCAGCAAGTCGAGGGTCAGCGCGAGCTGGAGCAGCCAGATCGACTCCAGGTACGTCGAGAAGAAGGGGCGCGATGGGCCCAGCACGTTGTCGCGGTTGGGATAGCTGGCGTACTGGTCGGCATAGCCACCAAGAATTTCCGCGGCCAGTCGCGCGGCGTCGGCGTCTCCGGTCACCGCGAAGAGCGTGGCGGCGTGCAGGGCGCGCTCGCTGAGCCAGAGATGCCGGGACATGACCCACCAGAGATAATGGCGCTCCCCCTCGTATGTCTGCCCGCAACGCGGGCAGCGATGGCGGCGACCTTCGTAAGGATCGAAGGCCAGCGATGCACCATCGCGGGGGCATCGGCCGCCGTCGCGGGAGAGCATCGCCTTTTCGCCGGGGATGCGGATGTCCTCGCCGCCGAGGGGGGCCAGGTCCGCGCGGAGTGACTTGGCGAGCGGCGAGAGAGGACCGGCGGCCAGGCCGCGCCGTTCAACCAGTGCCTGACGCTCCAGGAGCAGGGTCATTGAGCGGCCGGGCCGCCTGCCGTGAGGCGCCAGCCGGCAATGGTCGGCATCTCGCCGCGGAGATCCATCGTCACGCCGCTCAGGCGGCGTGCGACCCCCTGCACACCCCGCGCGTGATATATCCATGCCGCGGGAGCCGTCTCTTCGAGCCGCAGCTGCACTGCGACCCACGCCGTACGTGCCGCGGAGTCGCTAGGTGCGGTGCGCGCCTGTGCGAGCAGGCTGTCCAGCGAGCGCTCGTGAAATCCCGCATAATCGAGCGCGCCACCTGCCAGCCGCGAATCGAACATGGCGGCAAGATACGAGAGCGACACGTCACCGGGAATGCCGGTGAACAGAACGTCGAACTGCTTTTCCTTGGCGCGTGCCTCGGCGAGAAAGGATCCCATTTCCCGTTGCCGGATCATCAGCTGCACGCCTCGCACGGCGAAGTCGGCTTGCAGCAACTGTTCGACGGCGTTGTCACCGCTTCCAACGGTGAGCAGGGTGAGCGCCAGCTGGCGTCCGTCGCGGGCCCGCCAGCCATCAGCCCGGCGAGGCCAGTTGGCCGCGTCGAGCAGCGAGTCGGCGACCGCGGGCTTGAAAGTGGCTTGCCCTTCCCATGCGAACGGGTGCCCCGGCGGCACGGGTCCGCTCGCCGCCGTTCCGTACCCGGCAATGGCAGCGGCGATAATGCGATCGCGGTCCACCGCATGCGCGAGCGCCCGCCTAACCCTCACGTCGTCGAGCGGCGCGCGGTGCACGTTGAAAACCAGCGCGGTGGTGAACAGCACCGGATAGTCCATCACACGCAGTGAAGGGTCCTCGCGCACGAGCGGCGCCATGGTCGGTGATATGCCGGCGACGTCGAGCTCGCCCCCTACCAGTCCGGCAAATTTGGTGGTCGGTTCGTCGACGACAGCAATGACGAGGCGATCGAAAGCTGGGGGTCCACCCATCAGCGCCGGAAAGCTTGCGTTCCGGGTGAAGCTCCAGCGTTGTCCCGAGCGCCGGCCGGCAAACCGGAACGGCCCGTTACCCAGAGGCTCGGTGGAGAAAGCGGCGCGGCGCATGTCGCTCCGTGGCACCTCTGAAAGCTTATGCGCCGGAACGATCGCCATCTCGCAAAGCACGAGCGGAAACCGCGGCTGTGAGCGCGCGAACGTGATGAGAAGTGTGGTATCGTCAGGCGCGGCGACCGCCGTCACGTCCGCAAGGTCGGAGTACCGCGGGTACCCGGTCGCCGGGTCACGGGCGGCATCGAGGGTGAACGCCGCGTCGCGAGCCGTCGTCGGCGCGCCATCGTGCCAGGTGAGCCCCCTGTGCAACTGCATGCGGAGCGTAGTCCGATCAGGCGACCATGTCCACGATCGAGCGAAGTAGGGCTCCGGGGCGAGCGAGCTGTCGTAGCGGGCGAGAGTGACGAACAGCACGTATCGCTGCACTTGCCGCGAGAGCGGGTGCACCGTGATCAGCGGGTTCGCCGATTCGATGTCGGCACCGGACGCGATGACCACCGTGCCCGGCTCGCGCGCGGAAGGAGCGCAGGCGCCGATGGCCCACAGGATCGCGATCGCCGTTGACGCCCCGGCAACGGCACGCATCATTGCGCCCATGCGAATATTCGCGCGGCGACTGGGTGTCGCGTTCCTGCTGTTGTGGCTCGTTCTCACCATCACGTTCGCGCTGGTTCGCCTGGCGCCCGGGGATGCCGCAACGTTGCTGGTTCCGCCGTCAGCTTCGGCGGCCGACGCAGCCCGGCTGCGGGCGGAGCTCGGACTCGATGCGCCGCTCGTGGTGCAATATGCGCGGTGGATCGGTGGTGCGCTTCGTGGCGATCTGGGTGAGAGCTATGTGCATGCACGTCCGGTCGCCGCCGTGCTGGCCGATGCGCTCCCGCTCTCGCTGGGATTGGGACTCGCTTCGCTTGCCCTGACATTCATCTTCGGGGTGCTGGTCGGTATGGTCCAGGCATTGCGCCGTGGCCGGCCCTCCGACCTTGTCCTCACGGTGGCGACCACCACCATGTACGCGGCGCCATCGTTCTGGCTCGCGCTGGCGCTGGTGGCGGTGTTCACCTATGGGGCGGCGCGATGGGGGTTTCCCCCCGCCTTACGATTACCGGCGTTCGGCGTGCGCGATCCGGCGGCAACCGCCGGCGGACTGGCGGCCTTCATGGATGTGGTGCGCCACGCGATTCTTCCGGTCGCCACGCTCGCGCTCGTGGGAGCCGCCGGAGTTGCGCGATACGCACGTTCGGCCGTGGCCGACGTACTGAGCGCGCTCTGGGTTCGCGCCGCCGCCGCGAAGGGCGTCGCCAGGCGACGGATCTATTTTCGTCACGTGCTCGCCAACGCGATGCCACCACTGATCGTGTTGTTGGCCCTCTCCGTGCCCGGTATCCTGGCGGGATCGGTGTTCGTGGAAAGCGTTTTCGCCTGGCCAGGCATGGGGCGCGTAATGCTCTCCGCGATCGCGTCACGGGACTATCCCGTGGTACTCGGAGCGACGGCGCTGTACGCCGCGCTGGTCATCGGCGCGAATCTCATCGCCGACCTCGTGTTGCCGTTGCTCGATCCGCGGCGACGAGCGTGAGGCGCGTCGGCTGGACGACCCGCCTGTCGCTCGGCGCACTCGGCGTGCTGGCGCTTGGCGCGTTGATGGTGCCGGAGCTCGCACCCACCGATCCGCGAACCATCGGCGACGTGCTGGAAAGGCGATTGGTACCGCCGTTCGGCTACGATTCAACGGGTGGCTGGCACCTGCTCGGCACCGACAAGTTCGGACGCGACATCTTCGTCCGAATGATGCTCGCGGCCCGGCTGTCGCTCCTCGTCGGGATCGCCGGATCGCTGCTGGCTGGAAGCGTAGGCATAGCACTGGGGGCGATGGCGGCGTGGAGCGGCGGCGTCACCGATCGCGTGACGATGGCGCTGGCCGACGCGCTGCTCGCCATTCCGCGGCTGGTATTGCTGCTCGTCTGCGCGGCGCTGTGGAACCCGGGTACGACGACAGTGGTCGCCGTTCTCGTGTTCACGGGCTGGATGGGAGTCGCGCGGCTCGTGCGGGCCGACGTGCTAGGTGCCCGTGCGGCGCCGTACGTGGAAGCGGCGGTAGCTCTCGGCGCGCCAGGACGGCGTGTGCTCTGGCGGCATGTGCTCCCTAACGCCCTTGGCTCGGCGGTCGTGGCGATTACGCTCGGGGTGGGAAGCGCAATATTGCTCGAGAGCGGGCTGTCGTTCCTGGGACTCGGCGTACAGCCTCCGCAACCGAGCTGGGGGAACATGATTGCCGATGGCCGGGACCTGATCGTGATAGCGCCATGGGTGGCGCTCGCGCCCGGCCTCGCGATCATTGGCACCGTGCTCTGTTGTACGCTGCTGGGCGATGCGCTTCGCGACACGCTATCCGGCGAACGGCCGGTGACGATCGGCGAGCGCGCCTAGCGCACGAGCACCGTCACCACTGCACGAGGGCTGGCGACGAAGGCGACCCGTCCGTGGTCCACGGCAAGGACGGCGCCCGGACTCTCGTCCAGCCGCGCGAGGCGGGCCTCGCGCACCGAGAGACGCAATCGCCAGCTTCCGTGAACTTCGCTCCCGAGCAGATTCACGCAGCGAAGCACCATCCAATCGCCATCTTCGCTGCGCTTGCAGGCGCCGAACGCCAGGCCGGCACCGTCGAGGACGATGCCGTCGGTCGTGCCAGGCGGCGCCATCAAGGCTCGGAACGTTTCAGCGATCAGCGGGAACAGCACGTCATCGGCGGTCCGTTCGATCGCGCCCACCACTTCGTCGGTACGAGGACCGTGGGGCAGGCACGCCATCTCGCTCTCGATCGGGCCCAGGCACTGCGCGTCAGGCGTCGGCGACGGCCAGCCGGCGTGTCCTGGGCGCTCCGGAAGATCGGCGCGCGACAGTTCACCGACCGCACGAAAGAGGGTGATCGCTATGCGACCATCAGAAAGCATTTCGTACTCGGTTGCGCCGTTGGCAAAGACGGTCAGGCCCGAGTGATCGTCGCAGCAGGTGACGTATCGGTGCAACGGAGCGGTCGGCAGCGCCTGCTCGAGCTCCGTCACGTCAGGCGAGTGCCTCAACGCGCGCCTGACGACGGGACCGAACGCGGCGTCGGCGTACACGTCGCCACGCCCAACGCCGGTGCCGAAGACGAGCCGGAGCCGGTGATCGCGGGCGACGTTTTCGCACGTCACGCGCACCCGGAGAAACCGCGCCTCGGCGTCGATCACCAGCGCAAGTCTCACGGCCATGTTCACCGTAGCCGCGGCGCGTCCGTTTCGCGACGTCTGCTCGGGGATCGCCAGCAGAAACTCGGCCTCCATCTCTCCACGCAGCGGACCATGGTGGACCACCCTCGCGCGGTTTGCCGTGGCGGAGCGGATGACCGGCGCGATCAGAGACGGCGTATAGGTGTCCCCGGCATCTCCCACATCCTCTATCTCGATGAATCGGTGGAGTTCCACCGAGCCGTCTAGAACGGACAGCAGAATCGCGCCGGTGGAATCGTGCGTCACTCGCAGAAATCGGTTCTCCATCCAGGTAGATCCATCCTCCGACACACCCGTGCGAACTTGTCCCTGCGGGGCAGCGGCTTCGTGTGCAGCCACCGCTCCGGTGGTCAGCGGAAAGGCTACCGTGCCATAGCCCGGTATCTCCGGCACCCAGGCGACGACGCGTTGTGCTCGAACGAGGTCGTTATCGGGATAATGCCGGCGAGGCTCCAGCCGGTCGTTTCTGCGACTCTGCTCGAGTACCTGATATGGCACCCGTCCGCCGTCGACCAGCGCCGGCTCGTCAGGCGACTCCGGCGGCTGAGCCCATGCCGAATCGGGTCCAACCGGTACATCACGAATGAAGGTGAGGATCTCCATCTCGGCGACGCCGCTTCGCGCGCGGGGCGCCCGGTTGCGCACGACGACAGACGGCCGCCAGTCCGCTCGTCTGCCGATCGC
>DATKDD010000100.1:0-9624 GCA_035512875.1 Gemmatimonadaceae bacterium
TCGCCGCGTAGCGCCTTGCGGGCGCGCTCGACGGCGCTCGTCAGGCGCGTCTTGAGCTCCGGCGTGAGCCGGTCCTCCCAATCCTTGGAATTCTTCTCCACCTCGTACGTCAGGCTGTCGACACGGTTGCGGGTGTCGATCTCCTCTCGCCGAACCTTGTCCTCCTCGGAATGCGCCTCGGCGTCCTTCACCATCTTCTGGATCTCGCCTTCGGACAGTCCGCTCGACGACTCGATCCGGATCTTCTGCTCCTTTCCGCTTGCCTTGTCCTTGGCCGTCACGTGCAGGATGCCGTTGGCGTCGATGTCGAACGTCACTTCTACCTGCGGCAGACCGCGCGGGGCCGGCGGGATGCCGGTGAGCTGGAACTTGCCGATGGTCTTGTTGTAGACGGCCAGGTCGCGCTCGCCCTGCAGGACGTGGATCTCAACCTGGGTCTGGTTGTCCTCCGCAGTGGAGAAGACCTCCGTCTTGCGCGTCGGGATCGTGGTGTTGCGCGGAATCAGCGTCGTCATCACGCCACCTAACGTCTCGATGCCGAGCGACAGCGGGGTCACGTCGAGCAGCAGCACGTCCTTCTGCTCGCCGGTGAGCACCGCGCCCTGAATCGCCGCGCCGATCGCCACGACCTCGTCGGGATTCACGCCCTTGTGGGGCTCCTTCTTGAAGAAGTCCTTGACGATCTGCTGCACCTTGGGGATGCGCGTCGACCCGCCCACGAGGATGACCTCGTCGATCTCCTCGGGCTTGAGACCCGCGTCCTTGAGGGCCTGCGACATAGGTGGAATGGTGCGCTGAATGAGCTCGTCGACCAGCTGCTCGAACTTCGCGCGGCTCAGCGAATAGTTCAGGTGCTTGGGACCGGACTGGTCTGCCGTGATGAACGGCAGGTTGATGTCCGTCTGCTGCACGGTCGACAGCTCCATCTTCGCCTTTTCGGCGCCTTCCTTGAGGCGCTGGAGCGCCATCGGATCCTTCGAGAGGTCGATTCCCTGATCCTTCTTGAACTCGGCAACGAGCCAGTCGATCAGGCGCTGGTCGAAGTCGTCACCGCCCAGGTGCGTATCGCCGTTGGTAGCCTTCACCTCGAACTGCCGCGACCCTTCCACCTCATACAGCTCGAGCACGGAAATGTCGTAGGTGCCGCCGCCGAGGTCGAACACCGCGACCTTCTCGTCCTTTTTCTTGTCCAGTCCGTAGGCGAGTGCGGCCGCCGTCGGCTCGTTGAGTATCCGAAGCACGTCGAGACCGGCGATGCGTCCCGAGTCCTTGGTCGCCTGGCGCTGGGAGTCGTTGAAGTAGGCGGGGACAGTGATGACCGCCTTCACCACCTTGGTGCCGAGGTAGTCTTCCGCCGTCTGCTTCATTTTCTGTAGAATCATGGCGGAGATTTCAGGTGGGGTGTACTTCTTCCCCTGAACCTCGACCGAGACGAGATCACTTTGCCCGGGCAGCACCTTATACGGTACCCGCTTCGATTCCTCCTGGACCTCGGACATCTTGCGGCCCATGAAGCGCTTGATCGAGAAGACAGTGTTCGTCGGGTTGGTTACAGCCTGCCGCTTCGCCACCTGGCCGACGAGCCGCTCGCCATCCTTCGTGAAACCGACAACCGATGGAGTGATCCGTCCACCTTCCGCGTTGGGAATGACGACAGGATCGCCACCCTCCATGACTGCGACGACGGAATTGGTCGTCCCCAGATCGATGCCGATGATTTTTTCAGCCATTCCACACCTCGAAGAAGGTTTTCGGCGTCATCCGATCATCGCCGAACATCGCGTGCACCCAGGTCGGTTAACGCTCTGCATTAGCTCTATGGTTAAGGCAAGTGTGGGACCGGAAGAATTGCGCCACTTTGACAGCGAGTCGTGTGCTGGAGGGTTCGACTCGTGGCATTCTGGCGGACTCTGTAGTGAAGCGGGAGTATTGGCAGGAATCGCTCATGTCAGAGGGGCGGCATGATTCCACTCAAGGACGATCTTCCGACCCTGCATCGGCCCTTCGTCACGTGGATAATGGTGGGATTGTGTGTGTCCTCGTGGTTTCTTTTGCAGGGGGCGGGGTTGAATGCGGAGATGCTCATCGCCAGCGTATGCAATCTGGGAATGGTCCCTGGAGAGTTGACGGGCGCGGCACCTCTGGGCACGGGGGTACCGATCGCGCCAGGCGTGGCGTGTGTCGTGGACAACGATCCGATCAACGTGCTCACGCCGGTCACGTCGATGTTCCTTCACGGAAGCTGGGGACACATCATCTCCAACATGCTGTTTCTGTGGGTGTTCGGGAACAACGTGGAAGACAGCATGGGGCATGGCCGGTTTGCGGTCTTCTACCTGGCGTGCGGTCTGGCTGCGGCGGCGGCGCACGTGCTGCTCGATCCCGCTTCGCCGGTACCTACCGTCGGAGCATCCGGCGCGATCAGCGGCGTGATGGGTGCCTATCTACTCCTGTACCCCCGCGTGCGAGTCTCCATGCTGTTCATTTTCGTCATCATCATTCGGGTGATCCCGGTGCAGGCGTGGCTGGTGCTGATCTGGTGGTTTGTCTTGCAGCTTCTTGCCGGAATCCCGCAGCTATCGCAGGTGAGCGGCAGTACCTCGGGCGGTGTGGCGGTCTGGGCGCACATCGGCGGCTTCGTTGCCGGGGTGGCGTTGATCAAGCTGTTCGCCAGGCCCGAGCTCGTTGCGGCGCACAAGCGGGCGTACGGAGCACGTTACGGACACTGACTGAGTGGCGCATCGAATGCCCGATAGATTTGCCTTCCCCGCGCTGTTCATCAATCGCGAGTTGAGTTGGCTCGAGTTCAACGCGCGGGTGCTGCGCGAGGCGCTCGACGATCGCAATCCACTGCTCGAGCGGCTCAAGTTCCTCTCGATCTTCGCGACCAACCTCGACGAGTTCTACATGGTGCGGGTCGCCGGCCTGCGAAGGCAGGTGGTGGCGAACGTGAATGCGCCTACCACCGACGGGCTCACGCCTTCCGAGCAGTTGGATGCGATCGCCGCTCGCGTGGGGCCGCTGCTGGAGACGCAGCAGAGGTGCCTGCGCGAGCTACTCGAGGCTTTGGCGAAACATGGCCTGCGGTTAGTGGCGATGGACGAGCTGACGCCGACGGAGTGGGCGGAGATCGACTCGTTCTTCGAGACGCAGGTCTTTCCGGTGTTGACGCCGCTGGCGGTGGATCCGGGGCATCCGTTTCCATACATATCGAATCTGTCGCTTTCTCTGGCCGTGCAGCTTCGCGATCCCGAGAGGGGCTCGGCGCATTTCGCACGGGTGAAAGTCCCGAAGAGTCTACCACGGTGGGTGCCTGTCGGGCGCCCGTTGCACTACGTGCCGCTGGAGCAGGTGATCGGAGTCAATCTGGGGGCACTGTTTCCAGGGATGGAGGTCGCCGGATGGTATGCGTTCCGCATTACGCGGAATTCGGACATTGATGTAATGGACAGTGAGGAGCCCGAGGACCTGCTGCAGGAGATCGAGGAGCAGGTGTTTCGCCGGCGGTTCGGCGAGGTGGTGCGGCTCCAGGTCGATGAGCGCATGCCTGACGATATTCGCGCACTGCTGATCGAGGAGCTGCGCGACGAGCGGGTGACCATGCTGCCGCTTTTGCCGGGGCGCGATGTGCACGCCAGCGGCCATCTGATGGAGCTCGGTGACTTGCTCGAGCTGGCGGAACTGGATCTTCCCGACCTTCGCGATCCACCGTGTGTTCCGGTCGTCCCGTCCGCCTTCCGCGGTACCGACGCCGAGCTGTTCGCAGCGATTCGCGAGCGGGACATCCTGGTGCATCATCCGTTCGAGTCTTTCGGTGCGACCACCGAGCACTTTCTCGAGGCCGCGGCGCGTGACGAGCAGGTTCTGGCGATCAAGTTGACCCTGTATCGCACGTCGGGCGATACGGCAATCGTCGATGCTCTGATCGAGGCTGCCCAGAGCGGAAAGCAGGTGGCCGTGCTGGTCGAGCTGAAGGCCCGCTTCGACGAGGCCAACAACATCTCCTGGGCGCGCAGACTGGAGAGCGCCGGCGTGCACGTGGCATATGGCGTCATGTCGCTCAAGACGCACAGCAAGACCGTTCTCGTCGTGCGCCGGGAAGGGAATGCCATTCGGCGCTACGTGCACATCGGCACCGGCAATTACAATACTCGTACCGCGCGAATCTACACCGACCTCGGACTGTTCTCCGCTGATCCGTCGTTAGGAGCCGACGTCAGCGACCTGTTCAACTCCCTCACCGGGTTCTCCCGCCAGCAAATCTACCGCAAGCTGCTGGTAGCCCCGCAGGCATTGCGAAATCGGTTTCTGGGCCTCGTCGTGCGCGAAGCCGAGCACGCGCGGGCGGGACGCCCGGCGCGGATCGTGGCGAAGATGAACGCGCTTGTCGATCCGGCGATGATTCGAGCGCTTTACGCGGCCTCCGATGCCGGCGTATCGGTCGATCTGATCGTGCGCGGAATCTGTGCGCTGCGCCCGGGGATCGCCGGAGTGAGCGAGCACATTCGTGTGATAAGCATCGTCGGACGCTTTCTGGAGCACTCGCGGCTCTGGTACTTCGCCAACGGCGGCAGCGACGAGTTCTACCTTGGATCAGCTGATTGGATGCAGCGGAACTTCGACAGGCGCGTGGAGGTGGTGACGCCTATCGAGGATCCTGCGCTGCATCCGCGACTACACTCGCTGCTCGCCACCTATCTGGCCGACAACCGTCAGAGCTGGGAGCTTCGCCCGGATGGGACCTACGTGCAGTGCACGCCGAATGGCGCCGCGCCACGCGGCTCTCACGCTGCACTCCTGCTGGATCCGTGGGGCGCGGATGGCGCGACCCGGCAGGTGCACACGGGAGAGATGCAGGTTATGTTCGCGCCAGGCTGAGCTCAGTACGACCGTCGCAACCTCATTCTACCCGCTCGCCCTCCACCGGTATCGCCTCCGTTCCGCCCGCGATCTCGACTCGAAGTCCGGAGACGAGTTCCAGCAATCCCGACTTGCGGCTGGCCCCCCAGCGCTCCAGGCGCATTTGGTCACCTGCCTTGCGCGGATACGGACGAATGCGAATCACGCCGCCGCCCACGCGCACCTTCAGCTTTTCGACCGCCGCCACGTGTCCGCGATCGAATCCATCCGCCACCCGCAGCAGCGCGGCAAGCCGAACCACTCGTTCACGCTCGTCGAGCGACAGGGGAGCGAAATTGCCGTGCTTCTTCTTCGGCTCCGCGCCGCGGTGATAGCGCGCCACATTCGCCAGTACCATCTGCTCGTCGGGTGCCATGCCGAGCAGTTCGGCGTGCGAGATCAGGTAGTAGGCGTGCTTGTGATGTCGCTCGTAGCTTATGTGGTAACCGATGTCATGGAGCAACGCCGCGTCGGCCAGCGTCTGGCGGTCCTCCGGCGTGCATCCTATCCGCGCTCCGAGCGCATCGAACAGCTGAAGCGCGAGATCGTGCACCTGGTGCGCGTGCGGCGCCTCGTAATGACACCGGTCGGCGAGCTGCAGCAACGACCGTGTGCGCGCTTCACCCGGCAGCGCCGCTGTCGGTGTCACCATCGCGGTCTCGAGCAGCAGACCTTCACGGATGCCGAAGTTGGAGACGACGAGCTGGTTTGCATCCATGCGAGCCATTACCTCGGCGACGACCGCCAGCCCGGCGGGGATGATGTCCGCCCGGTCGGAATTGAGCCCGGGGATGTTCATCCGCTCGGCGATCGTCATCGACTGCATGTTGAAGAGCAGATGCTCGACATCGGCGCGGCTCACTCGCGTTTCGTGCAGACTCTGGGCAGGCGTCTCCTGCCTTGCGAGCACCATTGCCGCGAGGTTGGTGAACGTGCCGCCGGAGCCGATGACGCGCGCTCCACGCCAATCGCGAGCCCGGATGTGTGTCTTGAGTGCGCGGCGGATGTGCTTGCGGAGCGCCTTTACTTCACGACGCCCGCTTTTCGTGGCAAGGAAGTCTTCAGTGAGGCGCAGGGCGCCGAGCGGGAGCGAGAGCAGGTGCTCGACCACCCCACCGGCCGAAAGGGCGATTTCGAGGGAACCGCCGCCGATGTCGAGGACTGCACTGCGTCCGCTCGCCAGATCGAAGTGCGCCAACGCCGAGCGCCAGGACAGGCGCGCTTCCTCCGCCCCGTCGAGAACGCGAACATCAATGCCCGCCTCCCTCTTTACGCGCTGGGCAAACATTCGGCCGTTAGGAGCATCGCGTACCGCGCTCGTCGCGACCGCCTCGATACGCTCGGCGCCGATCTGCCTGGCGAGTGTCGTCATGCGGGCGATCGTCTCGACAGCGCGGTGCACGGCGTGCGTGTCGAGCGAACCGTCACGGCCACGCAGGGCTCCGAGGCGGGGCGAGGCCTTCATATCGTCGACGACCCGTATCTCGCCGGCTGGCGAGACATCGGCGACGATCTGCCGGATCGAGTTGGAACCGATGTCGATCGCCGCCAGACGCACTGCCCCGTCGCGGCGTCCGCGACCGTTGGTCGCTGGCTCCGGAATCGCGCGCTCTACCGCGGTCGTTTCAGGCTTTTTCGCGGGTGCCGCTGCTCCGTGCCTCGAAATGATGCTTGATTTGCTTTCCTTCGGCGAGAAACACGGCATCCTCACCGATGTTGGTCGCCATGTCGGCGACGCGCTCGAGGTTGCGGCTCACGAGGAACAGCTCCATCGCCGGCGAAATTGCGCGCGGGTCTTCCATCATGTGGGTTACGAGAATCCGGAAAACGCTGTCGTGCAGCGAATCGACCGCATCGTCGGACGCGCATACGGCGCGCGCCAGGGCTCCGTCGCCGCGAATGAAAGCGTCGAGCGCATCGGCCAGCATCTTCCGCGCACGCCGCGCCATGTCCTCGATCTCGGGGCTTGGCATGATCGACGCCCGCATTCCCGTAAGACGAAGTGCCGACTGCGCGATGTTGACGGAATGGTCGCCTACCCGCTCCAGATCGCTCGAGACCTTGATCGCACCGATGATGAAGCGGAGGTCGCGCGCCATTGGCTGTTGCAGGGCGAGTAGCGCGATCGCCATGTGTTCGATCTCGATCTCGAGCTGATCCACTTCGTGATCGCCTTCAATGACTGCCTCTGCGATCGACTGGTCCTGCTTGAGCAATGCCTCGACGGCGAGATCGACCAGCGCCTCGGCCCGCTCGGACATGTCGAGCAACCGCTGCTTGAGGGTATCGAGCTGCTCGTGAAAGTGGCGGAATCCCGCCGATGACTGGACTGCGGTCATCCGAATCTCCCGGTAATGTATGCTTCCGTACGCTCTTCCCGCGGACGGGTGAACAGGGCGCTCGTCTCTCCGACTTCCACCAGGTACCCCAGGTAAAAGAAAGCCGTGTAATCGGCAACGCGCCCAGCCTGTTGCAGGTTATGCGTTACGATCACTACCGTCAACTCACTCTTCAGATCATACAGCAGCTCTTCTATCCGCTGAGTGGCGAGCGGATCGAGCGCGGATGCGGGCTCATCGAGAAGCAGCACCTCGGGATCGTTCGCCAGCGCCCGGGCGATGCACAGCCGTTGCTGCTGCCCGCCGGAGAGCGTGAGAGCGCTTTTGCGCATGCGATCCTTCACTTCGTCCCATAACGCTGCGCGCCGCAGCGAGCTTTCAACAATCGCGTCGAGCGCCGGCCGGTCGCGGATGCCGTTGATGCGTGGCCCGTAGGCCACGTTGTCGTAGATGTTCTTGGGAAACGGATTGGATCGCTGGAATACCATCCCCACGCGTTGGCGCAGGGCGACGACGTCCAGCGAGCTCCGATGAAGGTCGTTGCCATCGAGGAGCATTTTTCCTTCGGTCCGCACGCCCGGGATGAGATCGTTCAGCCGGTTGACCGACCGCAGAAACGTCGATTTGCCACACCCCGAGGGTCCAATGAGCGCCGTGATGTTCCGCGGACGAATGGTCATCGAAATGTCGAACAGCGCCTGCTTCTGCCCATACCAGAAGGAGAATCGATCGGCGGTGATGGTGCCGGGGTGGGTGGTGTCGCCCCTGTCCTTGGAGGGGGAGGTGACGGGGGATGTCATTGCTCGGAGGGGTAAATGCCTGAGATGCGAGATGCGAAATGCGAGAGTAGCGCAATCCCGCACTTCTCGCATCTCGCATTTCTCATCTCTCGTTCCTCCATCATCCAAACCGTCCGGTGATGTACGCTTCCGTCCGTTCGTCGGAGGGCGCGGTGAACAACGTTTTCGTATCCCGCATCTCGACCAGTTCACCCATGAGAAAAAAGCCGGTCGAGTCGGAGACGCGGGCGGCCTGCTGCATGTTGTGGGTGACGATGACCACCGCGATGCCCCGGCGCAGCTCGTAGAGGAGCTCCTCTACCTTCTGGGTGCTGAGCGGATCCAGCGATGCCGTCGGTTCGTCGAGGAGCAGAACGTCGGGCCCGGTAGCCAGCGCGCGCGCGATGCACAGTCGCTGCTGCTGGCCGCCGGAGAGGGCCACGGCACTCGTCGCCAGGCGTTCCTTCACCTCGTCCCACAGAGCGGCGCGGCGCAGGGCCTGCTCGACGACGCTGTCGATCTCCTTGCGCGACATGCCCTGGTGCGCGGGCATAACGCGGAGGCCGGCGGCGACGTTGTCACGGACGGACATTGTGGGGAAGGGAGTCGGGCGCTGGAACACCATGCCGATGTGCTTGCGCACGGCGATCGGATTTACGCCGCGCGCATAAATGTCCTGGCCGTCGAGCTCGACCGTTCCGCTGACGCGCGCGGTCGGCACGGTCTCGTGCATGCGGTTGAGGCAGCGAAGGAAGGTCGACTTGCCGCAGCCGGAGGGGCCGATGATCGCCGTCACATGATGATCAGAGATGCGCATCGACACGTCTTGAATGGCGCGGTTAAGGCCGAAAAACGCAGTGAGGTCCCGCACCTCGATGCGTGTCCGCGTCGGCTCCTCCGACGTCAGGGGGTCGGCGCTCCCGACGGAGGTTCGCTGTGCCGCGCCCCTGGCCGGCAGCGCCTCAATCATGTCCGCCGGTGAATCGCGTTCGCGTAGCGTATCGTGCTGCGACGCTGATGAGGAGGACGAGCGTGATGAGGACGAGTGCTCCGGCCCAGGCCTGGGCGTGCCAGTCATCATAGGGGCTGACTGCGTATGTGAAGATCTGCAGTGGCAGCGCGGCAATCGGCTCGTCGATCTGCAGCGACCAGAACTGGTTGCCGAGCGCGGTGAACAGGAGCGGTGCGGTTTCGCCGGCGATGCGCGCGATGGCGACGAGTGCACCGGTCACGATTCCGGCAGTCGCGGTGCGCAGCACGATCGAGAGCGACGTACGCCAGCGGGCATAACCTAACGCCAATGCCGCCTCGCGCAGCGACACCGGCACCAGGCGCACCATTTCCTCGGTGGTCCGCGTCACCATCGGCACCATCATCGCGCCGAGGGCGATCCCGCCGGCCAGCGCCGAGAAGCGTCCCATTGGACGCACGAGCACCTGCCATGCAAATATCCCCATCACTATCGACGGAAGTCCGTTCAGCACATCCGAGAGGAACCGCACGATCGTGGCCAGGCGGGTGCCCCCGCGCTCCGCGAGGAAGAGTCCAGCGCCGATTCCGACCGGAAGTCCTATCGCGCCGGCGATACCGATGAGAATTGCGGTGCC
>DATKDD010000101.1:0-3227 GCA_035512875.1 Gemmatimonadaceae bacterium
TGCTGCGCCTTCCGCGGCGGCAACCGGCTGCGTCGATCCTGCCCGCGTCAACGCGCTTTGGGCCCCACGCATCGTCAAGCTGTCGTTCATCGGTCCGCTGCTCGTCGACCCCACCGCCGTTACGAGCGACGGTACCGTCGAACCGTCGAGCGTCATCTCTACCGTGTAATCGGCGGTGAGACCGCCCAGTGCGATCCGGGTCGTGCCGCGCGCGAACAGCGACCCATCCTTTTCGCAGCGAATCACATATCTCTCCTCACCCACCGACTCCCCGCCCACCGACACGGTCAGCGTGCCCTCGCTGCATCGATCGATCGCCGGTGGCGGCATATGTCCGCTCAAGGAAAGCTGCGCCTCCGAGCGTGAAGTAAATGATGCGGCCAGGGCGAGCGCCGCGACCGTAAGCTGAATCCAGGGAGCCGGCATAATCATGGTTGGGGAAGTAGCCAAGGCTCACGATGGGGTCCGCGCGTGTCAAGCAGCCTCACAAAGTTACCGGTTCCGCGGATGGTCCAAGGGTTCGGTGACGCCCGTGAGCAACGCCGAAGTCGGGGCGCCATTATCTTCAAGGCATGTCCCGCGATCTCCTCCTCGAGCAGGCAGCATGGCCGGTGTCTTCCGAAGACACGCCGGAAGACTCGTTCGATGTGCTGGTCATCGGCGCCGGCCACGCTGGCACCGAAGCCGCCGTCGCCGCGGCGCGGCTTGGCTGCCGCGTCGCGCTGCTGACCAGCGCGCTCGAAACCATCGGTCAAATGTCGTGCAACCCCGCGATCGGCGGCGTAGCCAAGGGCACCGTTGCGCGAGAAGTCGACGCGCTCGGGGGCATCATGGGGCGAGCGACGGACCTCGCGTGCATCCAGTTTCGCATGCTGAATCGCGGAAAGGGTCCGGCCGTTTGGGCGCCGCGCGCGCAGTGCGATCGCGGACTCTACCGGCGCGCCGTCCGCTCCCTGCTCGAGCGCCACGCCAACCTGCAGACGATCCAGGGAACTGTCGCACGGCTTCTCTTCGACAAAAGCCGAGCGCGTGTCACCGGGGTCGAAACGCTGGAAGGGCGCCGGTTTGCCGCACGCGCCGTGGTCATCACGACCGGTACTTTTCTGCGCGGGCGCATCCACATCGGCACCGAGACCCGCATCGCCGGCGGCCGTTCCGGTGACGCGCCTGCCACGCACCTGGCCGAACAGCTCGACGGACTCGGCCTAACGGTGGACCGGTTCAAGACAGGCACGCCCCCTCGAGTCGACGGGCGTACTGTGGATACGGCGCGTCTCGAGCGTCAGGAGAGCGAGCTGGCCGACTTCGGGTATGCGTGGTCGCACTTCTGGCGTGCCGTTGCTCCGCTGCCTGACGAGAATGCTGCGCCGCTTCCGGTGCGGCCGCCGCCGCTGGAACAGTTGCCGTGCTTCATCACGTACGCGGGCCGCGAGCTCAAGCAGATCATCGCCGGCAACATCGGCCGCTCGGCGATGTACGGCGGCGCTATCGCGTCCAGGGGCCCACGGTATTGTCCCTCGATCGAAGACAAGATCGTCAGGTTCCCCAACGTCGATCGACACCAGCTGTTTCTCGAGCCCGAGGGGCACGATACCACGGAGCTCTACGTCAATGGGCTGTCGACCTCGCTCCCCGCCTCGGTGCAGCTGGAGTTTCTGCGGGCCGTGCCGGGCCTGGAGCAGGTACGCATGACGCGGGCTGGGTATGCGATCGAATACGATTACTATCCGCCAACCCAGCTGGATGCCACGCTCCAGGTGAAGGCATTGCGTGGGCTGTATTTCGCGGGCCAGATCAACGGGACGACCGGCTATGAAGAGGCCGCGGGGCAGGGTGTGGTGGCTGGTTATAACGCCGGCCTCGCCGTGCAGGATCGCGAACCACTCATCCTCGGCCGAGAGACGTCGTACATCGGAGTTCTGGTGGATGACCTGGTGACCCGCGGAGTGGACGAGCCATACCGGCTGTTCACCTCACGCTCGGAGTTTCGCCTAACGGTGAGGCAGGACAACGCGCTGCGCCGGCTGGGTCCGCTCGCAGGCGCGCTCGGTGCGTGGACGGCGGCCGAATCGCGTTGCATCGAGCAGCGGATCGCCGATGAGGATCGCGCGCTGGCACTTGCAGTCGGCACCAGCATTTCGCCGGCTCAAGCTGATCCGATCCTGGCGCGAACGGGTGGTGCCGCGGGGGCACAGCTTACACAGTCGGTCAAGGTCATTGAGGTAGCCCGCCGTCAGGGCGTCACGCTCGCCGACCTGCTGGCGGCAGCGGATGTTACCGAAGAGCTCGCACCGGAGGCGCTGATTACGGCGGACCTCGAGCTCAAGTACGCCGGCTACTTCGAGCGCGAGCGATTGCAGGCGGATCGCATTAAACGAATGGGCGAGTTCGCGCTGCACAGCGACTTGCCGTACGAAGAAATGCGGTCGCTTGCAATAGAGTCTCGGCAGAAGCTCGCGCGCATTCGCCCGGCCACGCTTGCTCAGGCGTCGCGTATCCCGGGCGTCAATCCCAGCGACTTGCAGAACCTGGTCATCGAGATCGAGAAGCGGCGGCGCGCTGCCGAGCGCGACGATGCGGCGGCCGCGACGGTGAAGAGCGAATGAGCGGCATACGCTGAGCACCACCGGCACAGCGCTCACTCCAGCGGTCTGATTCCGACCGACCATTCCGCCAGTGTCGCGACGACGGCACTGCCGCGTCCACTTCAAGCAGTCCTGGAATCGATGACGATCGTTGGAGGTCGCTTCTGTATGAATCTGAGGTTTCAGACGGCGATCGTCCCCGGCGTGTTTGATCTGCGGTCGGGCGTGGCACGAGGATTCCAATCAGCCTGAGTGTGAGTCCACCGAGCATACCCTCTCGTCTGCTTTGCCAGGCCGTGCTACTGGTCGCGGCGGTGTCCGCGTGCGCCGGCGACGAGCCGCGAGTAGAGGCAGTCTCCGACAGTGTGCCAGCTGTCTCGGACGCGACCGCGGATTGCGGTGTATCCCCGGACGATGTGCAAATCGAGCAGGGGCTCGGCGTCTTACAGGTGGGTGCGACGGTCGCGCCGCTCGTTGAGCAATGCCGTGTCATTCACGATACAGTGGTAACCGGGTCGGAAGGGATACCGGGGCGCAGGCTGTCCGTGGTAATCCTCGGCGACACGGTGGTCGCGGAGGTCGAGCCGGGTTCAGTGTGGCGCATCCGCCTGACGACGGATCGCTTTCGCACCCGGGACTCGT
>DATKDD010000102.1:0-3036 GCA_035512875.1 Gemmatimonadaceae bacterium
TCGCGGTGTACACCGGCGCACCGATGGCGCGTCTGATGATTCCGCGGCTGGGCCTCGACGAAGTCGTGGTCGAGGGCGTGGGAGATGCGGAGTTGCGCGCCGGGCCTGGCCACCTGCCGGGGAGCGCGCTCCCAGGTGAACCGGGAAACGCAGTGATCTCCGCCCACCGCGACCGCCACTTTCGCGGATTGGGTGAGCTCGTGGTCGGCGACACCGTGCTCACGGAGACTCTCGTTGGACGAGTGCAATGGATCGTAACCAAGCGCACGATCGTCAGGCGTGGCGCCCCAGCCCTGTTCGCATCTGCTGAACCTCTCCTTACCCTGACGACGTGCTGGCCGATCCGGGTTCTGGGATCGGCGCCGGAACGCGTATTGTACGAAGCCCGGCGTCTTTCCTGACTTTGCGGCGTTGGAGGAAGCTCGCGGCGCTTCCAGATCGTCTGAGGCCCTCGAGACGCCCCGCAGCTCGCTTGTTCCCGGACGGAGATCGATGCGGTGCACCATTTCGAGAGCCGTGAGCGATGACACTCACCGGCGAATGAAATCAGCGGAGCGAATCCACTTGGGCTGGCGGCGGGCGGGTGCCGTCGGGCTGGCGGGCGCCCGAGCCGCGCCAGAAAAATACGAACGCAGCCAGCATTACGATGACCACCACCGCGCCGAACATGAGTCCCGTACGGCCCGTGGACAGCGCACGGGTCGACAGCGAGCTACGGCGATGATCAGACGGTTCCGGGAAGTTAGCCGGCATATGACCGTGTGAACTTCATCACGGAGCGCCCTCTGCGACGGGGGAGCGCCATGCGTTCGCGATCGCCTCGCCCATTCGCGCCATCGTCACCTGCGCCTCGTTATCGAGCACCCAGCGGGTATCCTCGTTTTCCCTGGTCAGCACGCAGGCGACCACGCGCGCCGGGAAACGCCAGAGCGTGCACTCCGTCCGTACCGAGTTCGTAGCGCCGGTCTTGTGCGCTGCGCGGGCTCCGCTCACATAGCGCTGCAACATCACGTCATCGGTATTGTGCTCGAGCATTACCAGCATCGCGGAGTCGGCCGCCACGGTGACCGTCTTTCCCTGGGCGATCAGCTCGAACAGGCGCGCCATCTCGTTAGGAGTGGTGACCCCCAGTCCGTACTTGGCCGAGCTGTCCATCGCCACGCTCGAGGAGCGAAGAAAGCTCTTGCTGTGCACCTTGGTGTTCATCAGGCCAAGTGCTTCCATCTTCTCCCATACGCGCCGGATGATGATGCGGTCGAGCAGCAGGTTGGTGGCCGTGTTGTCGCTGATCGTGGTCATGAGCCACGCCGCGTCGTGCACGGTTATCTCGGCGCCGTCGTGCAGGTGCTGGAGCATCCCCGACCCGGGCACCTTGTCGATCGGTAGCACCGTGAGCCGGTCATCGAGCGATAGGCGGCCGCGCTCCACCAGGTCGTACACCGTGACGAGAATCGGGACCTTGATCAGGCTCGCTGTCGAGAATGTCTCGTCGCCAAGTCGCGACAGACGTTCGCCGGTCTCCAGATTGTGCACGGCGTAGCCGACGACTCCGCGATGTGCCTCGGCGAGTGATTCCAGCCTGGTGCGCAGCGAACCAGTGTCGGCACGCTGCATGAGGCCAGGTGCAGCGGCCTGACTTCCCTGTGCAAGGACGCAGGCGCCGGCAGGCAGCGCCAGGAGGAACGCCGCGATGAGCGCGCCCCACGTCCTGCTAGGCATCCTCGAAATCGTCCGACTTGCGCTCCTCGACGAGCTCACGCGCGTTGGTCGTGGGATCGTACGATGCCATCACCTTGATCCGCTCACCGGCCCACGCATCAAACTCCTTGCCGGAACCCTTGTAGATCTTGATCTCGTGCCCATCCTCGAACTTGAGCATGACGAGCGGATGCTCGCTGTTCGTGTACTTTTTCCGGACCTTTTTGGGAGGCTTGCTGCTCATCGTTTCATTCCGCTAGTTGAGATGCGGGGAAGATACGGAGAGGCAAAACGCGGGGCTAGTGCTCGAACGAGGTATCGGTCCGAGGTCTCTTGCTCCAATGTCGAAGGCCTTCCGAGATGAGGCGGCTCGGGCGGATGAGGCAGATCGGTTCGCTCTCGAGAAGTGGTCCTCGCTCGAAGGGTGAGCGCTGGAAATTCCGCCTACGTGACGGTCCTTGGCTTGCCCGCGAAGGTTCGCCAGCTGCCCTTTTCCAGGATCTCATCGATCGCATGAACCGCCTGCTCGATCTCGTCATCGCTCGTGTAGAAATGCGGGGCGATACGTATTCCGGCGTCGGGGCGATAGTCGACAACTATGTCCCTGGCGAGCAGTGCCTGCGATACGGCCTCGGCGTTCGGAACGGCGAAGGCGACCGTGCCGCCGCGGAAGTCGGAATGCCGAGGTGCGTGAACCACATAGCCGCGACTCTCGGCCAGCTCGATGAGCCGGGCGGTCTGCCGCCGGCTCTTGTCCCGAATGGCGGCGATTCCTGCCGCGCCGACGATTCGCGGCCCTTCCGTTGCCGCGTACAGCGCAGGGATAACCGGCGTGCCGGTCAGCCACCGGAACGGTCCGGTCGCGGGATCGTGCTCCAGCTCGAAGGCGAACGGTCGCGCGTGCGACTGCCATCCGGTCACGCCTGGGACAAGAGTATCCCGCACTGCGGGCGATACGTACAGAAAGCATCCTCCGGGGCCGCCGCACAACCACTTCAATACGCCACCGGTGAGGAAGTGCGCCCCCGTATCCTTTACATCCACCGGCATAACGCCTACTGAATGAAAGGCGTCGAGCATCACGAGCGCCCCGGCTTCTCGCGCGCGACGGCAGACCGCCTTCACATCGACGATGAACGCCGACCGAAACAACACGTGCGAGATCGCCACCAACCGCGTGCGCTCATCGATCGCCTCGAGCAGGGCCGCGGTGTCTATCCCGATCCCATCCTCGCTCGGTACTTCGACGACGCGCGCGCCGAGCCGCGTGGCGAGCCCGTCGTAGACGTAACGTACCGACGGAAAGTCCAGCGCGGTGGTCACCAGCCCATCGCGTGG
>DATKDD010000103.1:0-3554 GCA_035512875.1 Gemmatimonadaceae bacterium
CATTCGTCGCGGGCAGCTCCATGAATCGTTCCGCGAACCGATTCCCCGCCGGCCTGGACTCATCGACTACCTGACCGGCATGGTGCCGCTGGAGAGTGTGCTTCGCGAAACGGGAGTCGACAACCTGACGCTGGTGCCCTGTGGAACGCGGCGGCACCGTGGCCCCGAGCTCCTGCAGTCGCCGATGCTTTCCGCGTTTCTCGACGAAATGCGTACGCGTTATGACGTGATCATAGTCGATTCGCCGCCGCTCGCCGCCGGAATCGATCCATTCGTGCTCGGCTCGGCAACGGGAAACATGATTCTCGTCTTCCGCGCCGGTGAGACCGACCGACGGCTGGCGCATACCCGTATTGGCCTGCTCAACCGGCTTCCGATCAACGTGTTGGGCGCGGTGCTCAACGACATCAAGGCCGAAGGCTCGTACAAGTACTACTCGTACCTGTACGGCTACTCACTCGACGAGGATGAGGGCGGCACGCCAGCCCTGGCCGGAACCGTGGATTGAGGAGTCGGAGGTCGGGGGTCGGGGGGGGTCAGAGGGTTAAGCAGAAACCTGCGGGACTGCGGCGCTGCCGCGGTCCCGCGTTCTGTTCGATCCTCGACGACAAAAAAAAATCCGGCGACAAAGTCGCCGGGGAATCCGATCTCGCTCTTCAGGCCCCGACCCTCGACCCTCGACCCTCGATCAGATCTTCGCCACTTCCCGCCCTCCCACCTCTTCGAACGCGCGGATGAAGCGGGTTGGCGTATCATCGCGCAGATGGCGCAACGCCGTGGTGGCGCGGAAGAGCATTTCGACCGCATCAATCTGGACCGTTGAGAAATCGTCGACCGCGCAGTAGCCCGCGCGAATGTCCATCGATTGTTGCACACCGTCCAGCGAGAACGGCGTCTGCACGATCGAGGTGCGCAGCCGCTCGATCATCCGGACTGCGGCGTCGCTGTCCGTGCCCGGTGCGATAATGGCGTACTCCCGCAGGCCGATCCGGCCAATCGCATCGGAAACCCGTCCCGAGACCCGGCATACGCCGCCGAGGTGCATCGCCACCCGAATTGCCAGCGCCTCAGGATCAGGTGAGCCGGAAGGAAGGCCGCCACCTACGCTCGGAGCGAACGCCACACAGGATAAAGGATCTCTCCGGCGAAAGGCTTCGGAACCAATCTCCCGCGCACGCCTTGCAAGTCCACGGATATTGTAGAGACCGGTGGTCGCGTCCAATAGACTCTCGTCGCGCATGGAATCGGCTGACTGCTTCGCATTCAAATACGTCCACATCTTGAGCAGCAGTACTTCGCCGTCGAGCGGCTGGGTAAAGTAATCCCACGCTCCAGCCCGCAAGGCAGCGAGACGCTGCGCGCGCGCCGCAGGCCCCGAAGACGTCGCGATGATCGGCGTTGCCGCGTTGAATCGTGGATCGTCGCGAAGTTCCTGGCAGACTTCCAGCCCGTCAACATCGGGCATGCGGACATCAATGATTACGATGTCCGGGTGAGCGCTCTTGGCGAGATCCAGGGCCTGCCGACCGCTGTACGCCCGAAGCACGGCAAAGCCGTTCGGCCCGAGGATAGTCTCGAGTGACCGTGCCGACCATTCCTGCTCGTTTGCGATGAGAACTAGCGGCGGGCGCGTCGGCTTCTCGGACGTGGCCATTGAGATCTGAAAACGAGTGTGACGCGTCCGCTCGGACGGAGGACCGCAAAGGCGCGCTCCGGACCTCGCGTCATGCAGAGATCATGCGCCGCAGGGAAAGTGGCGTAAGTTATTGTTTTAGAACAATTTATCCAATTTCGCCGAGCATGTTTGAATGTAGGGTCTGCCGCGCCACTGCCACAGGACCGATGCAGTCATGTAACGATGCCCACCGTCATTAAGTGATGAAATCCACCGCCAGGGTGTTGGTATCAGGATCCGCTCCTGGAGAGCCGAATCTATGGTCACCAAGCGGTCTCCGCGGCACGCGACGTGAATAGTCGAGTCCGGACCGAACCGTTCAGCCAGCACTTCATTCGCAGGAGAGGAATTGCAGACAGGATCCGTCGTGCCCGCATGGCGAAGCATTCGTAAAGGGGAGCGCCGACCGGAAGATGAGCGCCGACCGGCGACCACATGTAGTGCCGGGCGTGCAAACGATGTGGAGAGTCCGCCACAGGTAAGATCGGTCCGCATTCGGTCGAATAATCGTAAGTTCAGCACGGGCAAGCGCTTGAGCGAGATTCTGCGATTTGGGAAGCGTAGCACGGGGAGTGCGTACTACCCCCGCGACATGCAGAAACTCACATACTTCGCTTCCATGCGTTCAAGCTTCATGCGCTGCCTCCTTGTGGCTGGTACGGTGCTGGCGATGTCCATAGGTGTCACCCCGATTCTGGCTCAGCAGCCAGAGCGGCCTGTTGTCGCCGGGCCGCAGACGCGTGCCGACCTCGAGGCGGAAGCTTCTCGCCTCGAGCAGGAAGCGGCGCAGGCAAACGCCAGTAGTGACACGAGAGCAGCGGAGGCAGCACGGATACGCGCGCGGCTCCGCGACGGCGATTTCAACGCAGGCGATCGCGTCGTCGTCAAGGTCGACTCCGGCGTCATGGCCAGGGCTGACACCTTCATCGTTCGCGAAGGGCGATTGGTCGAGTTCCAGGGGCTGCCGCCGATCGCGTTGACAGGCGTTCTTCACGCGGAGCTGAGTGAATACCTCGCGCATCAGCTTTCGCGCTTTTTCCGCGATCCGAAGGTGGAGGCGTATCCCCTGTTGCGTGTCGCGATCTTTGGGCCCGTTGGCCGCCCCGGCTACTACTCGCTCCCGGCCGATCTGCTGCTCTCAGACGCAATCATGAGTGCTGGCGGTCCGGGCTCGATGGCGAAGATGGATCAGTCGGTCGTGAGGCGAGGCACGATCGAGGTCATCGACAAGCGGGAGGTGCACCGTGCGCTCGTGTACGGTTACACGCTTTCTCAAATGAATATCCGCGACGGAGATGCGATTCATATCGGCGGATCCACCTCGCAGCGCAACTGGGTAAATGTCCTGCGCACAGTTTCAATCGGGTTCGGACTCGTATTCACTCTCCATCGCGTCAGCCGATCGTTCTAGTACATGAATCTTCGGGACATGCATAGCCGGATCACCCCTCGTGGCGTGCCGCGCACCCGCAGAACTTCCGGCGAGGTGATCGACGTAACCGAGCGGATTCGCTCGATTGATGTCGGGCGGCTTGCAGACGTGGCCGAGGGGGGAGTGGAGCCGCACGTGGTTCCGGCCACGCGCTCCGAACAGGTGAGCCGTGTGGTGAACGTCGTAGTGGCTGCGGTGGCCATCGCGCTAGTCGCGCCGCTAATGCTGGTCATCGCGCTGGCGGTTAGGCTCACGTCGCATGGTCCAATCCTCTACATGCAGACGCGCGTCGGTCTCGATCGGCGGCAGACATTGGTGAACGCGCTTTACGACCGCCGCATGCAGGACCTGGGCGGACGGATCTTCACGATCTACAAATTCCGCACGATGAACATGGACGCGGAGTCCGGGTCCGGCGCCGTGTGGGCTTCAAAGAGCGATCCGCGA
>DATKDD010000104.1:0-7585 GCA_035512875.1 Gemmatimonadaceae bacterium
ATTGAACCGTGACCGTACCCACCATGCCCATCGCCAAGTGCGGCGTGCAATTGAAGGGGTATGCTCCAGGCTTGATACCGGCGAACGAAATCGTGTAGGAGGTGCCCGGCTGCATGAGAAGCGGCCCCATTAGCGGACTCAGCTTCGTCATGCCACCACCCTCTGCGGGCATGTTGGCCGCGAGCACTGCCCGCATGTCCTCGGGGATGTCTTCGGGTTCGAACGCGACGTTGTGCGGTCCACCCGACACCATGTTGAACTTGATCGCGTCCCCTGCCTTTACGGTGATTTCCGAGGGGACGTACTTGTACTCCGAGCCATCGATTACCATATCGACTTCGTGTGTCTGGCCAGTCACCGCCGCTGGCGACGCTGTCTGCGCGCCTGTGCTCGGCGTTGTGGCCGGGCTGTTTGCGGCCACCGTGTCGGAGGGCGAATCGCCGCCCGCGCAAGCCGCCAGGACAACCGCGCTCGTGAGGAGTGCCCGTCCAAGAAACTGCATGTCTTTAAGCCTCCAGTGCCAATGCTGTGTGCGACAACCAAGGATGGCCGGCGTTTGAACCGCAGACCCGTTGTGAATTTATTCACAAGCAGCCGGGAAGCAAGGCCGCCCTCCGTCGGGCTCTTCTTCGCCAGCATACTCCCTGCCCGGGGATCGCTCTCCTCCCCTCGAACGCCAAAGGGTCGCTTCCAACGGGCAAGCCTCTTACCATAAATCGCGGATCCGTTCAGGCAGCGACGCATGGAAGTCCAGATCTTCGGAGTCAAGAAAAGTGCCGATACGCGAAAGGCCCTGCGATTCTTCGCCGAGCGGCGCATTCGAACGCACTTCGTGGACCTCACTCAGCGCGCGGCGTCTCCGGGTGAGCTTCGTCGTTTCGTCGAGCGATTCGGCGCCGACGCCCTTCTCGACCGCGATAGCAAGCGTTTTGCCGAGCTCGGCTTGCGGCAATCGCTTTATTCGTCCGACAGGTGGATTCAGAAGCTGGCCGATGAGCCGCTCCTCCTTCGGGTACCTCTCGTCCGATACGGATCGAGATTGACCATTGGCACGGCCGAGGAGGAATGGGCTCGCTGGATCGCGTCCGAGAAGAGCGCCTAGCTATTCGTCCGGCGGCTGGCGTCAGGCAGCCCCGCTGATCCGCGTCAGGTAAAGTCGCCGATGAAGCCGATCTCGGGATGCAGCTCGAGGCTGAACCGCTCCCGCACAGCCGACTGCGCGACGCCAATCAGCGTGCGAACGTCCCGCGCCGTCGCGCGGCCAAGGTTCACCATGATGTTGGCGTGAATCCACGAGATTTGCGCATCGCCCACACGGTGACCCTTGAGTCCGCACTGATCGATCAGCCGGCCGGCACCAACGCCTTCGATTTTCCTGAAGATCGATCCGACGCTCGGATGGTGATCCAGCCACGGATGGCGGGCTCCGCGCCAGCTCAGATTCTCCTGCAGGATCCGGTGCATCGCTCCTGCATCGCCTCTCGTCAGGTGAAGGGTGACGAGGAGCGCGATGTCGTTCCTGTGGTGGAAGACGCTGTCATCATACCCGAACCGCACGTACTCGGCATCGACCCACCGCCGCTCCCCCTCGGCCGACAGGATCTCGCACCGGTCGAACACTTCGGCGATGAACATCGTGCGCTGGCGTTCGGGGGCAGGCGAAAGAAAGTGAAGGTTCTGCCAGATCGCGCCTCCCACCGTGCTCGGAATCCCCACGTAATGCTCCAGCCCCGACCACCCTCGGGCAACGGCGTCGTGAATCAGGTCGTGCATCACCGCACCCGATTCCACATCGACCCGCCCGTCGTCATGCCACTGAGCGCGCCTGGCGACATTACGAATGACCAGTCCCCGAAAGCCACCGTCGCCGACGAGGATGTTGGCTCCCAGCCCGAGCACGAAGTAGGGAACACCCAGAGCCCTCGCGGTCGCCACGGCAGTCGCCAGCTCGTCGGCGCTCCCTGCCTCGTAGAACATGTCGGCCGGCCCGCCAATCCTGAAAGTGGTGTATGGCGCCAGGATCTCCTCGCAACGAACGCGCGTACGACCCAGCGTCGTGACCAGCTTCGATTCGGCACTCATCCCGCGGACTCCACTTCGCGTAAGGCTTCCTCGAGCGCAGCCGCCAGCGCCGGATCGTTCGCCCGCACCGGACCGAGATGCTTCCACCTGATGATCCCATCGGGGCCGATCAGCACCGACAGCGGTACCCCGATACCCTGAAATACGGCGGAGACGGTGTTGTCAGGGTCGTGCCACAGCGGGTAGGTAACCCCGTAGGTCCGGGCAA
Source organism: Gemmatimonadaceae bacterium (assembly GCA_035512875.1). Lineage (GTDB taxonomy): Bacteria > Gemmatimonadota > Gemmatimonadetes > Gemmatimonadales > Gemmatimonadaceae > JALZIF01. Next base: position 2,291 of record DATKDD010000104.1, read on the forward strand.
ACTCCGTGATCGCGGCACCGGAGCCTCCGGCGTCGATGCTGACGCCGATGAGAACGAGGCCGCGTGAGGCATGGGCTTCATGAAGCTGCTGAAGCACGGGAAGCTCCTCGCGGCACGGGTAGCACCAGGTGGCCCAAACGTTGAGCAACACGGTCCGGCCCCGAAGCGACTCCAGTGAGGCTGTATCACCCGTCATCGTGGCCGAGCGATACGCGGGCGCGGGGGCGCCTACTGCCCCCGACGGAATGGGCTCACAGGCGGGGAGCGCGGCGCCGGCCAGGCACACGGCGAAAAGGCGCGCGTGGCGGCGCACTCGAGTGGTGACCATTAGCGACAAGTTAAGCCCCACGCCGCGCACGCGTCCTATTTCAGGTGCGCTATCGCCGTGCGGACACGCGCACCCTCGCCCGGTTGCGTCCAGGCGAACAGCAGCGCATCTCCAGCCGCGGCCATGCGGGGAAATCCGCTCGCCCGCGCCGCGCTGGATCCCGAGATGACCGAAGATCCGCTGCGACGACCGCCGGGCTCCACGCGGCGGACTCGCACCTCCGCACCGTCGGTGCCCACACTCTCCAGCCAGGTAACCGCGGCGGAACCGTCGTCGAGCAGGGCGACATCGACCCGGCCGACCGGGGTTCCATCGTCGACACGGATCGGAGCATCAAAGGTATCGCCGTCGTCGTTGGAGAAGGCAATGCGTACGACGGCCGAATCGTTAGGTGCGGTGAACCACGCCGCCACCACGCGATCGCCATTCGCGGCAACGGCCGGTCCGTTGACCGGGCAGAAGTCCACTTGCCACCCGTCGGCGTGGACTGGACGGGGCGCCGTCCACCCCGATGCCTCACGACGCGCGAGCACGATATCCCGAATTTCGTCCTCGGTTCGATCGCGGTAGACGACGACGGCGCCGCGGGAGGTCATCGCCATGTCAGTCTGGCAGCAGTCGCAGACGCGCGCATCGATGACCTGTTCCTCACCCATCGCGCCGCTCGCCGTGACCGTTCGACCGACGAGCGCCATCGCTCGAGTCGCTCCCGCACGAGTCGTGTCGTAGCCGCGCGCATCGAGCCATACGGCGAGCACGGAATCGCCAACTGCCCCCATCGCGACGAACCCGTGTTCGCCTTCGCGGCTGTCGGGATGCGGAACGAGCCCCTCGCTCCATGTGGCGCCGCCATCGACGCTCTGCGAAATACGCACATCGTAGTCGTACTTCCCCGCCCCGCTACGTTGTGGCCAGTGCGCGGCCAGTCGTCCGTTTCCCCAGCTCATCATCGTCGGAAAATCCGCCCAATTGAGCCAGATGTCGTCGCGCCTGACTATCGTCCGCGACGCGCCCCACCCGGCCCCGCGCCATTCCGCGAAGCGCAGCGCGTGAGCGGAGTCCCCGGCTGGCTCCACCCAGGAGAGCAGCACCACGCCATCCGCCCCCACCGCCAGGTTGGGCTCGGTGGATCCGCTGCCGGCCGGGGAATCCACTGCCGACACTTCGATGTCCGGGTGGGGGGGCGCGTCGCGACTGCAGGCTACGGCGCTGGGACCAAGTACCAGCAGCGCGCACGAAAAAGCTCGGATGGCTCGCATGCTCAAAATCATAGCGCCAGTCCCGAGTCAGCGCGAACGCCTCCCGCGGGCTTCATCCCCTGGCTCCTTCGACATGTCTGCGCGCCAGCACCCGCTCTACATCGCGTAGTGATACGCCGACCGCGCGGATGGCGACGAGCGTGTGGTAGAAGAGATCCGCAGCCTCCTCCCCGGCGCGTTCAGCATCCCCATCCGCGCATGCCGTAAGCAGCTCGGCTGCTTCCTCGCCCAGCTTCTTGAGACGAAGATTGCGGTCGGCGAGCAGCCGCCGGGTATAAGACGGCGGAGCCTGCGCTCTCTCGGGGGGCGCGCTGGTGTCCGGTGCGCGCTGGGATCCCGTCGCGGAACCCCACGGATCTGGTGCGATGCCGGCACGAGCACTGATCACGGCATCGACCCTGCCCAGCATTCCACCTGCCCGGGCAAGCGCTCCGAAGCAGGATTCCTCGCCAGTATGGCAGGCGGGACCAAGCGGATGAACTCGAGCCAGAATAGCGTCAGCATCGCAGTCGTGTAGCAACTCCACCACTTTTTGAACGTTTCCACTCGCTCCGCCCTTATGCCATAGGCCTCTCGTACGCGACCGGTAGTGCATCTCCCCGGTCGCCATGGTGCGCTCGAGGGATTCCCGGTCGGCGTGCGCGACCATCAACACCGCACCCGAGAGGTGATCCTGGCAGACGACGGTGACCAGGCCGCCGCCTTTCTCGAAGTTCAGCCGGTCGAGGTCGATCACTCCCGTCCTCCGGATAGTGGGCTGGCAAGCGCTGTCCTCACCGTTTGGGCGAGTGCCCGATTGGTTGCAATCGCGCTCGCGCCGGTGATGCGCCTGTGTCCGTCCCAATCGGTAAAGGCGCCTCCCGCCTCTTCCACAATGGGAAGCAGCGCGGCTGCGTCCCATTCGGACAGCTTTGGATCCACCATCGCCTCGGCGCGCCCGGTTGCGACGAGTAGATAACCGTAGCAGTCGCCCCAACTCCTGCACATTCCGCTCTGCTTTTCGAGGTTGAGCCATTGTCGTCGCCGAGCTGGAAATGCACTGAAAGTCTCATCCGTTGTCAACACTAACGCGTCAGAAAGACGCCCAATTGAAGACACTGCGGTCCTCTCACCGTTCGCCCAGCATCCTTCCTCGGGCGCGGCGCAAATCAGCTCGTTCAGCGCCGGAAAGTTCGCGGCACCGGCCAGGACGACGTCCCCTTCGACTATGGCCACCAGGGTCCCCCAGAGCGGGACGCCGCGGACGAACGTCCGTGTTCCGTCGATGGGATCGAGGAGCCATCGCCTTGCGGCCTTCGGCTGCTCCTCACCGGCCTCCTCCCCCAGTATTCCGTCCGCAGGGAATCGGGCTCTGATCCATTCACGCGCCACCTCTTCCGATGCGAGGTCCGCGTTCGTCACTGGCGATCCATCGGCCTTGCTTTTCACCTGGAGCCGGGGGGATCGGAAGTAACTGAGCGCGACCTCACCGGCCGCACGCGCCACCTCGGCGGCTGCCTGCATGAGCGAGGAGAGCGATTCGGAGTGCGTCACGCCGCGTGCCTCACGGGAATCCCTCTGGCAGCCAGCACCTTCTTGATCGCACCCACGGTGGTCACCCCATCGTGCAGAATTCCGGCTACGAGTGCCGCATCGGCGCATCCTTGCTCGAGCGCATCAGCCACGTGCTCGGCATTTCCCGCTCCGCCCGAGGCGATGACGGGTACGCGAACCGCTTCTGAGACGGCACGCGTGAGAGCCAGATCATACCCGGCGCGAGCGCCATCCCGATCTATGCTGGTGAGAAGTATCTCGCCGGCTCCGCGGCGTACGCACTCGCGCGCCCACTCGATCGCGCAGAGGGCAGTCGGGCGCTTGCCCCCATGCGTGTGTACCCGGTAACCGCTGCCATCGGCGCTCGAACGCGCGTCGATGCTTGCGACCACGCATTGCGAGCCGAACCGTGCGGCGCATTCCGTCAGCACCTCCGGCCGTTCAACCGCGGCTGTATTGAAGCTCACCTTGTCGGCCCCCGCCCGCAGGGCGCGAGCGGCATCCTGCGCCGTGCGCACGCCGCCTCCAATGGTAAGCGGAATGAACAGCTGCTCCGCCGTCAGGCGCGCAACGTCCAGCAGCGTAGCACGCTCCTCCTCGCTGGCGGAGATGTCGAGAAACACGATCTCGTCGGCCCCCTCGGATTCATAACGAGCGGCAAGCGTCGCCGGATCACCGACGTCGCGCAGCGAAGCGAACTGCACACCTTTCACCACCCGCCCGCCGCGGATGTCCAGACAGACGATCAGCCGCCGCGTCAGCATCAGGACTGCTCCGACCAGCGCACGGTGCCCTTGGTGCTGAACGTGTCGGTATCGACGCCCGCCCGGAGCGCGTCGCGCAGCGCCAGCCCGAGGGCCTTGAACGCCGCCTCGACGATGTGGTGCCGGTCGGTTCCGCGCAATACGCGCACGTGCAGCGTAAGGCGGGCATGTTCGGCGAACGATCGCATCCAGTGGTCGTACAGGGTGCTTGGCAGCGGCCCGCGGTAATACGACCGGCCGCCAAGGTCGAGCGCCACGTGCACCAGCGCATCGTCCATGGGGACCGTGCGTTCACCGTAGCGCGCGGCGTCGGCCGGCACCATTCCGGCGAGTGCCGCCCCGACGGTGATCGCCACGTCTTCCAGCACATGGTGGCGGAGATCGCCTGACGCCTCGACCGACAGATCGATCCGTGCATAACGTCCGAGCGCGGTCAGCATGTGGTCGAGAAAGGGGATTGTCGTCGCGATGCTCGTACGCCCATCGCCAGGCTCGAGTGCCACGCGCACCCGGGTCTCACCGGTCTCACGGGTCAGCTCCGGCATGCATTCCTCATCGGGTTGTCGTTCGAACGGCGGCAAACTCTCTCGCCGCCTGGCGCGCATCGAGCGCGCCGGTGTACAGCGCCATTCCAACAACCGCTGCAGCGGCACCGGCGCTCGACAGAGCGCGCAGATCATCGATGCCGGCAATTCCGCCGCTCGCGTGCACCGGCTGCCGCACCAGGCCGGCCACCTCGCGGGTCAGCTCCACGTCGGGGCCCTCCATGCGGCCTTCCCTATGCACGGCCGTGACGAGCAGCCCGGCCAGCGGCAGTTCATCGAGCCGGGCGAGCACGCTCTCGAGCCCGTCCGGCAGTGTGTGTGTCCAGCCGCGCGTGACGACACAACGCTCGCGAACGTCGACTGCGACGACGAGCCGTCCGGGCGCACCGGCGGCGGCACGTTCCAGCCACGCGGGGTCCTCGAGGGCGCGCGTTCCCACCACCACCCTTACGGCACCCAACGCCAGTAGCCGTTCGATGTCCTCCGCGGTGCGCACGCCTCCGCCGACCTGCACCGGCACTCCGGCGGCGGAAACGATGGCGCCGACGAGGGCGGCATTGTCACCACGTCCGGTGGCAGCATCGAGGTCCACGAGGTGCAGCGCCGAAAATCCGAGTGTGACCCAGCCGGCCGCTACGGCGACCGCGTCGTCGAGCCTGACGCGCTCGGCCGCGTATTCCCCGCCCACCAGCTGAACGCACGCACCGTCGCGCAAGTCCACCGCAGGGATGGCGATCATCGCCTCGCCTCGTCGAGAAACGCATGGAGCAGCGCAACACCCGGCTGCGAGCTCTTCTCGGGGTGGAACTGGGTCCCGACGACACGCTCCTGCCTGACGATTGCCGGAAAACGGTCGCCGCCATGCT
>DATKDD010000105.1:0-6170 GCA_035512875.1 Gemmatimonadaceae bacterium
TGCTGGTGCTCGGCGCGAACTACCCGGTCATGTTCATCGGCTGGGAGGGCGTGGGCCTCTGCTCCTACCTGCTGATCGGCTTCTGGTTCTCGGAGAAGGCCAACGCCGACGCGGGGAAGAAGGCGTTCATCGTCAACCGGATCGGCGATTTCGGCTTCCTCGTCGCGCTGATGCTCCTGTTCGCGCACCTCGGCACGATGGATTTCCAGGGAGTCGCCGCGGGAGCGCCGCAGCTCTCGACGCCGATCGTGACCGCGATCTGTCTCTTCCTGTTCCTCGGCTGCGTGGGCAAGAGCGCGCAGATCCCGCTGTACGTGTGGCTGCCGGACGCGATGGCCGGCCCCACGCCCGTCTCCGCGCTCATCCACGCGGCGACGATGGTCACGGCCGGAGTCTATCTCGTCGCGCGCAGCTCGTTTCTCTTCGCCCTGGCACCCGCGGCGGGGCTCACCGTCGCGCTCACGGGCGCGGTCACGGCGCTGTTCGCCGCGACGATCGGTCTCAAGCAGTGGGACATCAAGAAGATTCTGGCTTACTCCACCGTCTCGCAGCTCGGCTTCATGTTCATGGCCGTCGGCGTGGGCGCGTACGTGGCGGGGATATTCCACCTCGCGACGCACGCCTTCTTCAAGGCGCTGCTGTTCCTCGGGTCCGGCTCGGTCATCTACGCGATGCACGCCGCGTATCACAAGACCGGCAGCCACGAGGACGCGCAGGACGTGCGCAACATGGGCGGTCTCCGGCGGTTCATGCCGGTCACGTGGGTGCTGATGTGGATCGCCACGCTGGCCATCGCCGGCATTCCGCCCTTCGCCGGGTTCTTCTCCAAGGACGAGATCCTCGCGGGCGTGTACGCGCGCGCGCACGGCTCTACGCTCGCCGAAGCGAGCTGGCTCGGCATCCCCGGCTCCGCGCTCCTCTACTTCATCTACTTCATCGGCATCGCCACCGCGCTGCTCACCGCGATCTACATGACGCGGATGATGCTGTACACATTCCACGGCCCCAATCGCACGGGTGAGGCCGAGCGCGGCTCGCTGGGGGACGCTCCGTGGGTGATGACGGGACCGCTGGTAGTGCTCGGCGTGCTCAGCGCATTCGGCGGCTGGCTGAATCTCCCGAAGATCTTCACCGACATTTTCCCGGTCGGTCCGACGTTCGCGCTCGAGCACTGGCTGGAGCCGGTCGTCGGCGAGCATCAGCTCGCGGTGACGCATGGCGAGGCGGCGCACCTCTCGGCCAACACCGAGTACGCGCTCATAGGCGTCGCGGTGCTCGTGGCCGTGGCCGGCATCGCTCTCGCGTGGCGCATGCTCAAGCCCGAGCAGCTCGTCCCCAAGCGCGAAGCGCCGGCGGAGGAAGGATTCGAGCGCGTGCTCGCCGAGAAGTACTTCGTGGACGAGGGCTACGACCGCGCCGTGGTGCAGCCCATGTATCACGGCTCCCGGCTGGTGCTCTGGCGCGGTTTTGACGCCGGGTTGATCGACGGCTTCTTCGTGAACGGGAGCGCCTGGCTGGCGCGCGCATTCGGTTGGCTCGGCTCGACGGCGCAGACGGGCGCCGTCGGCACGTACGCCTGGGTTCTCGTTCTCGGCGTCGTCGCCGTGATCGGAATGTTCACGCTCCGATGATTCAATTCCTCGACTCAATCGGCTACACGGCCTGGGTGCTCCCGGCGCTACTGATCATCCCGCTCGTTGGAGCGGCGGTGCTGCTCGCGCTCGCGGCCGGCGGCAAGGGCGACGAGCCGGGCCCCGCGCGGACCGCGCGGATGATCGCGTTCCTCACGCTGCTCGTCGAATTCATCGTGTCCGTCGGTCTCTGGTGGTCGTTCGAGAGCGGCGCCGGATGGCACGCATCGGTGGACGTGCCGTGGATCCCGACGTGGGGAGTCCGGTTCTCCATCGGCATTGACGGCTTCGCCCTGATGATGGTGCTGCTCACGACCTTCCTCATGCCGCTCACAGTGCTCGGCGGCTGGACGAGCGTGCGCACGAAGGTCCACAGCTATCTGATACTCCTGCTCGTGATAACCACGGGAATGCTCGGCGTCTTCCTGGCGCGCGATCTCTTCCTGTTCTACGTGATGTGGGAGGTCATGCTGGTGCCGATGTACTTCATCATCGGCATCTGGGGCGGGGAGCGGCGCATCTACGCCAGCCTCAAGTTCTTCATCTACACCATGGCCGGGTCGATCCTGATGCTCGTCGGGATCGTGTACCTGGGAATCCAGTCCGGCAGCCCCATCACGGGCGCGCCCGACTTCAGCTACGCGGCCGCGCTGGAGCTGTCGCTCTCGCCGGCCGCCTCATTCTGGCTGTTCGGCGCCTTCTTTCTCGCGTTCGCGGTGAAGGTGCCGATGTTCCCGTTCCACACGTGGCTGCCGGACGCGCACGTCGAGGCGCCCACGGCCGGCTCCGTCATCCTCGCCAGCATCATGCTCAAGATGGGGACGTTCGGATTCATCCGCTTCGCGCTGCCACTGTTCCCTGGTGTCGCGATGGATCCGACGGTGCGGATGATCATTCTCGTGCTGGCGGTGATCGCGATCATCTACGGCGCGCTGGTCGCGCTGGTGCAGCCCGACTTCAAGAAGCTCGTGGCGTACTCGTCGGTGAGCCACATGGGCTTCGTCATACTCGGCATTTTCGCGCTGACGGTCGAGAGCGTGCAGGGCGCGCTGATGGTGATGATCAACCACGGAATCTCGACGGGCGCGCTGTTCTTTTTGGTCGGAATGATCTACGAGCGCAGGCATTCGCGGCTCATTGACGCGTACGGCGGCATCGCGCGGGTTGTGCCCATGTTCGCCGCCGCGCTGACGCTGGTGGCGCTCAGCAGCATCGCGCTGCCAGGGACCAACGGCTTCATCGGTGAGTTTCTCGTCCTGATCGGCGCGTTCAAGACCTATCCGGTATTGACCGCGCTCGCCGCGACCGGCGTGATCTTCGCCGCGGCGTACATGCTGTGGGCGCTGCAGCGGATCCTGTTCAACAAGTTGGACAAGGACGAGAACCGCCATCTGCCGGATCTCAACTGGCGCGAGATCGGCCTGCTGACTCCGCTCATCGCGGCCATCATCTGGATCGGCGTGTATCCCGCGCCGGTGCTGCGGCGGATGGAAGCGGCCGCGCATGACCTGGTGCAGCGGGTCGAGCGCGGACCCCCGTCGAGGTTCCCCCGCCACACGATGGCGCCATGAAGACGTTCGACCTGACGATCCCGTCCCAGCTGATGACCGCGCTGGCGCCCGACATCACTCTGACGGTCGGGGCCATGGCGCTGCTGCTATGGGCGGCCTGGGGACGCGAGAGTATCCGGCGCCAGCGGGCCGTGGGCGTCGCGAGCATGATCCTGTGCGGCATCGTGGCCGCGATGGTCGTGTTCTTCATGCGGCAGGACGTGGGGGTCGGGCCGGGCCCCATCGCGCTCGACGGGTTCCGCTGGACCGCGGACCTCGTGCTCCTGCTCGCGACCTTCGCGACGATCGCCCTGTCGATGGACTACAACGAGCGCGAGGGCATCACCTCCGCGGAATCGCACGTTTTGCTGCTGCTCGCAACGTCGGGGATGATGGTGCTCGTCTCCGCGCGCGACCTGATCATCGTGTTCCTCGGCATCGAGATCATGTCGGTCGCGGTGTACGTGCTGGCGGGGATGAACCGGCGCAGCGACCGGGCGGCGGAAGGCGCGCTCAAGTACTTCCTCCTGGGAGCGTTCTCCACCTGCTTCCTCTTGTACGGCATCGCGCTGGTGTACGGCGCGACCGGCAGCACAAACCTGACGACCATCGCCGAGCGGATCGGCGGGACGGGGCCGATCAGCCCGATGCTGCTGATCGGCATGGCGCTGCTCGTGGTCGGCTACGGGTTCAAGATCGCCGCCGTGCCGTTCCACATGTGGGCGCCGGACGTGTACGAGGGCGCGCCCACGCCCGTCACCGCCTACATGGCGGCTGCGGTCAAAGCGGCCGCGTTCGCGAGCTTCCTGCGGGTGTGGATGGAGGCGTTCCCGCACGTGTTGGCGCAGTGGCACTACGGGATCTGGTGGCTGGCGGCCGTGACGATGGTCGCGGGCAACCTGATCGCGCTGTCGCAGAAGAACATCAAGCGGATGCTGGCTTATTCCAGCATCGCGCACGCGGGCTACATCCTGGTCGCCGTGCTGGCGCGCGGCAACATCGGCAGCTCCGCTTTCCTCTTCTACCTGTTCGCGTACACACTCGCGACTTTCGGCGCCTTTGCCGTCGTGGTCGTGCTGTCGGGCAGAGGCGACCGGTATCTGAAGATCGAGGACTACGCCGGGCTGTGGACGGTGCGCCCCTGGCTGGCCGGTAGCATGGCCGTGTTCATGCTCGCGCTGCTCGGCTTCCCGATCTTCGGCGGCATCGGCTTCTTCGCCAAGTGGTACCTGCTCCAGGCCGCGCTCGACTCCATCACGCCGCTGACGAATCTCTCGATAATCCTCGTCCTGACCAGCGTCGTGTCCGCGGGCTACTATCTGTACGTGGTGATGGTGATGTTCATGAAGCCCGTATCGCGGGCGGACAGCGAGCCGCAGCCGAGCGGCCGGCTCACCCAATGGGTGATCGCCGCCGCGGCGGTGCTGATTCTCGCCTTCGGAATCTTCCCCGACCCAGTGGCGCGGCTGGCGCGCAGCAGCGTCATCGTGCCCATCGACCGGTGAGCATCCCGCGCGGGATCTTCCGCGAGTACGACATCCGCGGCATCGCCGGAACGGATCTGACGCGCGCTACGGCGCGGCTGATCGGGCTCGGTTACGCGGCCTACCTGCGGGAGCAGGGTGAATCCGGCGCGATCGCCGTGGGCCGCGACAACCGGCCGAGCGGCGCCGGCCTGCGCGACGGTCTAGTGGAAGGGCTCAGGGAGGCCGGGCTCGACGTCGTGGACATCGGCGAGGTCCCCACCCCGGTCACGTACTGGGCGCAGCACAAGCTGGACGTCATCGGCGGCATCCAGATAACCGGCTCGCACAACCCGGCCGAGTACAACGGGTTCAAGCTCGGCCTCAGGACGAAGTCGATCTACGGCCAACAGATCCAGCGGATGTGGGAGCTGATCTCCGCGGGCGACTTTCCGCGGGGCGAAGGCGCGCTCCGCGAGGAAGCGTTGATCGACCGGTACGTGGACGACATCGTGCGGCTCGTCGGCCCGCTCAAGCGTAAGCTGCGCGTCGTGGCCGACTGCGGGAACGGTGCCGGGGCGCTGGTCGCTCCCAAGATGCTCGAGCGCATGGGACTGAGCGCGGACCTCCTGTTCTGCGAGAGCGACGGCACATTTCCGAACCATCACCCTGACCCGACGGTCGCGGAGAACGTGGCCGATCTCATCACGCTCGTGAAGGCGAACAACGCCGACCTCGGCGTCGCCTTTGACGGCGACGCGGACCGGATCGGGGTGATCGACAACACCGGCGAGATCATCTGGGGGGACTACCTGCTCATCCTGTACGCGCGGGACGTGCTCCAGCGCACGGGGCCGGGGCAGTCCATCGTGTTCGACGTGAAGTGCACTCAGGCGCTCCCCGACGCGATTGCAAAGGCGGGCGGCGTGCCGGTGATGTCACGCACCGGGCATTCGCTGGTCGAGGAGAAGATGCACGAGACGCACGCTCCCGTAGGCGGGGAGATGTCGGGGCACATGTTCTTCACCGAGGGGTTCTACGGCTTCGACGACGCGCTGTACGCGGCAGCGAGACTGATCCGGATCGTCGCGGATTCGGGGAAGTCGGTGCGGGAGCTGCTCGCGGACGTGCCGCGGTTCGTGTCCACTCCGGAGATCAGGGTCCACTGCGACGACGACAAGAAGTTTCCGATCGTGGAGGAGGCAAAGCGGTATTTCAGCGCCAGGTACGAGACGAACGACATTGACGGCGTGCGCATTCTGTTCGAGCACGGCTGGGGGCTCATCCGCGCTTCCAACACGCAGCCCGTGATCGTCATGCGGTTCGAGGCGGACACCGCGGAGCAGCTCGCCGCGATCCGGGGAGAAGTCGAAGGCTGGCTGGCAGCGAAGGGGGTTGCCGTCTAGGGCGATGCGCAAGCGACGTCTGGCCATCGCCGTTGCATCCGGCGCGATCCTTCTCCTGCTGGGTCGCGCCTTCGTATTTCTCTATACGGACTTTGTCTGGTACGACTCGCTCGGCGCCGC
>DATKDD010000106.1:0-8118 GCA_035512875.1 Gemmatimonadaceae bacterium
CAACGCCATTCTCGACGGTACCGATGCCGTCATGCTCTCGGCCGAAACGGCGACGGGTGCCTATCCGGTGCTGGCGGTACTCGCAATGTCGCGCATCATCGCCGAGATCGAGCGGCATCCGCCTCCCCGCGAACGGCGGGCGCAGCTCGCGGTACGGCCGCGCGAAGGAAAGGTCAGCACCGAAGAAGCGATCGCCGCGGCGACCGTGGCCGCGGTGCGCATGATCGATGCGCCGGTGGTAATCGTCTTCACCAAGAGCGGGTTCAGCGCACGCATCGTCTCTTCGCACCGTCCCGAAGTGCCGTTCGTGGCGCTCACCGATGTCGAGCGCACCTATCGGCAGTTGGCGCTGGTCTGGGGCGCCATACCGCAGCGCGTTCCGCCGACCGACGAGCGGCAATACGGCGACATGGTGGAATACGGACTGGACGCCGTTCGCCGGCTCGAGCTGGCCAGGCCGGGAGACCGGGTGATCGTCACTGCTGGTGTGCCGTTCGATGTGCCTGGTACGACGAACTTCATGAAGGTCGAAGTCGTGTGAGGCTCGTCTTCCTCGGCACCGGCACCAGTTTCGGCATTCCACAGGTCGGCTGTCGGTGCGCCGTATGCCTATCGAGCGATCCGCATGACCGGCGGACGAGGGTCGGCGCGGTGGTGGAGAGCGATGGCGGCACCAGACTGCTGCTCGACACTCCGCCGGAGCTCCGGATGCAGCTGGTGGCCAGCGCGATCGATCGCGTGGATGCCGTACTGTTCACCCATGCGCACGCCGACCATACGCACGGCATCGACGATCTTCGTGCGCTGACCTGTCGCGACCAGAGCGCGTTGCCGATGTACGGGTCCGCCGAGACGATGGACAGGCTGGTCGAGCGGTTCGGCTACATTTTCGACGACGAAGCGCGACCGATACCAGGCACGTCCAAACCGGAGGGGAGAATGGTCGTGCTCCGCGAAGGGGAGACGGTCATGATAGGGGACCTGCCGGTCACCCCGTTCGCCGTACCGCACGGGCCCGTGCACGTATTCGCCTATCGAATTGGTGATCTTGGCTATGTTACCGATGCCAAGGAGCTGAACGCGCAAGCCTACGAGACGCTCGAGGGAGTGCGAGTGCTGGTGCTCAACGCCCTCTGGCGAAGCCCGCATCCCACGCACCTCAGCATTAGTGAGGCGGTCGATGTAGCCGAGCGGATCGGCGCCACCCGTACGTACCTGACGCATCTGACCCATCGCACATCACACGCCGAGCTGTGCGCCGAGCTGCCGCCCCACATCCAGCCCGCGCACGACGGCCTCACGGTTCGCGTCGACTGACATGACGATTCGCATCGACTACACCAACATGATGGCCACCGCCGTGCAGGGCGGTGTTTCGCCGGACCAGTGGGATGACGCCATTGACCAGTTCGGGACGATCCGCCGCGGCGTAGGCGACCGGCGCCAGCGTGGAGAGCTGGGTTTCCTGGATCTGACCGATGGGGGAACGGTGCTTCCGGAGATTCGCGCGTTCGCCGACGGCTTTGGTCAGGCGTTCAGTGACATCGTGCTGCTTGGGATCGGTGGCTCCGCGCTCGGGCCGATCGCGCTGCGCAGCGCGCTGCGCGCACCGAACTGGAACGAGCTCGACGATGAGGCGCGGGAGTACTTCCCGCGGCTGCACGTGGTCGAGAACGTCGATCCGGGTACGATCGTGTCGCTGCTCGATCGTCTGGAGCTCGGCCGCACTCTGTTTCTGGTCATCTCCAAATCGGGCGGAACGGCGGAGACCATGGCGCAATACCTCATTGTGCGCGGCCGCCTGGGCACCGAACTGGGTGACAAGGCGGCGGGGCATCTGGTCTTCATCACCGATCCGAACCAGGGGGCGCTTCGCCGCATTGCCGAGGCGGACGGAATCGCCACGCTGGCCATACCACCTAACGTCGGAGGCCGGTTCAGCGTGCTCTCGGCCGTCGGGCTGCTGCCGGCCGCGCTGATCGGCGTCGATGTCGAAGCGCTGCTCGCGGGCGCTGCCGAGATGAAGGCGCGCTGCGAAGCGGAAGCTCTCGAGGAGAATCCCGCCGGGGTTTTCGCCGCGCTCCAGTGGCTGGGGGACACGCAGCTCGGCCTGCACACACACGTCCTCATGCCGTACGCCGATCCGTTGCGCGGGCTGGCGTCGTGGTTCGTGCAGCTGTGGGCCGAGAGCCTGGGCAAGATCCGCCCGGACGGCACGTCGGTCGGCCCCACGCCGCTTGCCGCGTTAGGTGCGACCGACCAGCACAGCCAGGTCCAGCTGTTCATGGAGGGGCCGCGCAACAAGACCGTGGCATTCGTGCACGTTGCCGAGTCGGCGGTAGATGTCGAGATCCCGCCGCTGCACGCCGATGTTCCCGAGCTCGCCTACCTCGGCGGCAAACTGCTCGGCAACCTGCTCGATGCCGAGCGCCGCGCTACCGCCGCCGCGCTGGCGCAGCGCGGACGCCCGAACCTCACGATCACGCTCGACACGCTCGACGCGCATCATTTCGGCGGCCTGCTGATGCTCCTCGAGATCGCCACCGTGTTCGCCGGCGAGTGGTACGGCGTCAATCCCATGGACCAGCCTGGTGTCGAGTTGGGCAAGCGATATACCTACGCCCTGATGGGTCGAATGGATGCCGAAGCGGCGCGCCGGGAATGGGACGCCATTCCCGTCCCCTCGAAGCGTAATGTGGTGTAATTGCGCACTTGCGAACCGGTGCCCCGCTCCCTCACCTTTTCGGGGGAGCAGCGAGAGATCACGGAATGCGCGACGCGTCCGCAGGGGCGGCGCCGCGACTCGACCTTTGGAGGCTTGATGGCGGCACACGAACCCTGGGCGGAGTCCTTGTTCGGCGCTGATCTGCGCATGGACAATGGGGAAGTGACAGTCGTCCGTGAGGAATCGCTCGCCTCCGAGCGGATGGACGCGCTGGTGCGCGAAGCGGTGTTCGGTCGCGGGCAGCGGCGTGACCATGCCCGATGGCTGATCTGGGAAATCGCGCAAGCGGTGGGTGTGCGGCCTTCGTCGATCCACGATCTCTACATGGCGCGAGGCCGGGGCGAATGCGGAGGCTTCACCGTGCCGGCGATGAACATTCGCGGTATGTCGTACGATACGGCCCGGTCGGTGTTCCGGACCGCGAATCGCACCAACACCGGCGCATTCATTCTCGAGATCGCGCGGTCGGAGATAGCCTATACCGAACAGCGGCCGGCGGAATACGTGGCGGTAATGCTCGCCGCGGCGTTGCGGGAGGGATTCCGTGGCCCCGTATTCATTCAGGGCGATCACTTCCAGGTCAACGCCAAGAAGTTCGCGACCGATCCGACCGGAGAAGTCGCCGCCGTGAAGCAGCTGGCCAACGAGGCCATTCACGCGGGCTTCTACAACATCGACGTCGACACGTCGACGCTCGTCGACCTGTCGTTCACGAATCTCGATGAGCAGCAGCGCAAGAACTACGAAGTGGCGGTGGACATCACCCGCTACATTCGCGAGCGCGAGCCGCAAGGGGTGACGGTTTCGATTGGCGGCGAGATCGGTGAGGTTGGCGCGCAAAACAGCACGGTCGAAGAGCTGCGCGCGTTCATGAACGGGTTCAACAGTACGCTGCAGGACCGGGGGGGGCATGCCGTCGCCGGGTTGTCGAAGATCAGCGTTCAGAGCGGGACATCGCACGGCGGGGTGGTGCTCGCCGACGGTACCATCGCCGATGTGAAACTCGATTTTCAAACGCTGGCCGAACTCTCGCGGGTCGCCGTCGACGAGTACGGACTGGCGGGGGCCGTGCAGCACGGGGCCTCGACGCTGCCGGCCAGCGCATTCGGCAACTTTCCGGAGACCGAAACATGCGAGATCCATCTGGCGACGAACTTTCAGAACATGCTCTACGATGCGCTGCCTGACGAGTTGCGGCAGGAGATTTATGCCTGGCTCGACAAGAATTCCGCGGACGAGCGTAAGGCCAAGGACAGCGACGAGCAGTTCTACTACAAGACCCGAAAAAAATCGCTTGGTCCATTCAAGCAGAAGCTGTGGGATCTTCCGGACGAGACGAAGGCGAAACTGGCATCAGCGTACGACGAAATGTTCGGATTTCTGTTCGATACGTTGCGGGTCTCGGGGACGGCACCACTGGTCAAGCAGCACATCCGCGTCCTGCCGCAGCATCGCCGGTCGCCCGCCGAGGGGGTGGCCGTAGCTGCGGCGCCCGACGATCCGGACGCCGGCGAATAGCTTGGCCGCGGGAGCAGCGCCCGCGGAGCTGTGGTTGTACGCGCTGCAGCGGTTGACCGCGGCCGTGGCGCACGAGCTTCGTAACCCGCTCAACGTGGTGTCGCTGAACCTCGAAGTGCTGCGCGGCCGTGTGAGCCGCGCGCACTCCGAGGTCGGTTCTCTGACCGGGTTCGCCGAGGCAGCGGCCGCCGAGCTCGGGGTAGCGATTCGGTTGACCGATGCGCTTCTGGCGGTGGCGCGGCCGCTGCCCGCGCCCGTCGAGGTGGGTGGTGCGCTGGTGCCCATTGCGACGCTGGCGCGCGCGGTGGCCGTAGCGCACGGAGGCTCGCTGGCAGTCACGCTGCCCGACGGTATGCCGCCGAAGGTGGCGTCTGGCGCGGACGCGGTGCGCGGAGCGTTGGCGGCGGTGCTGTTCGAGGCGGTGCAAGGTGGCGAGACGGTGCGTTGTGAGGCAGTGTACGAGCCTGACGCGGTGGTGGTTGAGGTGGCGGGGGAGAACGAATTCGTGCTGCCGGATGGCCTGGCAGCCTCCATCGAAGCCTGCGGCATTGCGGTGCAGGCCGTGCCGCACGGAATAGCGCTGCGCATGCCGCGCCACGACGCAGCAACACGTTAGGATACGGGAGCGGAATGCAGAAAGCGAAGATTCTAATCGCCGATGACGAGCAGAAGATCACCGCGGGATTGAGCGCCGTTCTCGAGGATGACGGATACGACGTTGCCGTCGCGCACGATGGCGAGCAGGCGCTCCGCATGCTGACGAGCGATGCCTACGGCGTGGTGCTGGCGGACCTGATGATGCCTAACCTCGACGGCATTGCGCTGATGAAGGAAATGCAGAGTGCCGGGATCGCCACCGAGTGCATCATCGTCACCGGCAAGGGGACCGTCGATAGCGCGATCGAAGCGATGCGGTCCGGTGCGTACGACTACGTCGAGAAGCCGCTCGATGCGGAGAAACTGACGCGCCTCAAGGCGCTGATGCCGAAGGCGCTGGAGAAGTACACGGTGCGTGAGGCCAACCGCGTGCTCGAGTCGAAACTCGAGAAATTCACGCACTTCGGGGACCTCACGGGCCAGTCCGAACAGATGCGCGAGATCTACCGGACGATCGAGGCGGTCGCGCCCTCAACCGCCAGCGTGCTGATTCTCGGCGAATCGGGTACCGGGAAGGAACTGGTGGCCCGCGCCCTGCATAACAAGAGCGACCGCGCCAAGGGACCCTTTTTCGCCCTGAACTGCGCGGCGCTCCCCAAGGACATCCTCGAGAACGAACTGTTCGGCCACGAGAAAGGGGCGTTCACCGGGTCGACCAACGAGAAGCCGGGCGCGTTCGAGATGGCGAGCGGGGGCACCATCTTCTTCGATGAAGTGGCGGAGATGGCGCCGGACATACAGGTCAAGCTGTTGCGCGCACTGGAGACCCGGACGGTGCGGCGACTCGGCGGAAAGAAGGAGATCGCCGTCGACATTCGCGTGATTGCCGCAACCAACTGCGATGTACAGGCGGCGATCGCCGACAACCAGCTGCGCGAGGATCTCTACTATCGCTTGGCGGTGGTGGACCTCTATTTGCCGCCGTTGAGGGAGCGCCTGGGTGACATGCAGCTGCTCGCGACCGAATTCCTTGCGCGCTTCTCGAAGGAAAATCAGAAAGTGATCGAGGGCTTCACGGATGATGGATGGGAATGGATCGTGTCTTATGAATGGCCAGGAAACGTACGCGAGTTGAAGAACGCGGTGGAACGCGCGGTGATTATGTCGCGAGGCGGCAAGATTACCGCTAACGACCTGATGCCACGCCATATCCGGAACTCGGGGGCGACGGCAGTGGTGACCCTGCCGGCCGGTTCGACCGTCGCCGAGGCGCGACGCCATGTGGTATTGCGAAAGTTCGCCGACGCGGGAGGCAATCTGGAGCGCGCAGCCAAGCTCGCTGGCATGTCGGAACGCGACATGCGATCCGAGCTACTGGCCATGGTGGACGGCGGATCGCGGCACGGAAAGGTAGAGGCGGCGGTGACGGAGCGCACGGCGCCGGATGGCCAGACACCGGAGCCTGTCGCACCGAGCGCCGCTCCGGCTCGAAAAAAGGCGGCCGCCAAATCGCGAGTCCGCAAGACAACGGGGAAGGGACGACGTTGAGCCTGAGGAGGATGTGATGAGCTATGAGGATTACGACGAAGACGATGCGGTAGTGATCATCGAGCGGGAGAGCAGCGGTGTGGGATCGTTCGCCTGGGGGCTTGCCCTGGGCGCCGCAATCGCGCTGCTGTTCGCTCCCCAGTCCGGGCCCGACACGCGTCGTGAGCTTCGCTACCGCGCTCGGCAGGCCGGTCAACGGGCGCGCGAGACGGCCGAGCAGGTGCAGGAAGCGGTCGTGGATCGCTATGACGAGGCGCGCCGCACCGTCGAGGACCGCATCGACACGGCACGGACGGCGATCGAGATCAAGAAGCGGCAGGCGTCGGAGGCGGTGCGTGCCGGCCGTCAGGCGGCGCATGACGCGCGTGGGGAGCTCGAACGCCGCATCGCCGAAGGAAAGGCCGCATACAAGGCCGGAGGTGAGGTAGTGCGCACCTCCCGCGGACGTGCGGCCAATGAGGGGGGCGACGGTACCGGAACGCCGCCGGCTGGCCAAGCCTAGCGAGCGGGGCGCGCCCCCGTCCGATGGCCCAGCGCCCGCTCCCGCTACGTGTCTGGTGGGTCCTGCGCGACTACGCCAAGCGTGTGTGGGACAACGCCGGCGAAGACAACATATTCTTTCTCACCGGGGGGATATCGTTCAACATCCTCCTGGCGGCCGTCCCGTTCATACTGCTGCTGCTGTCGGGACTGGGATACCTGCTCGATGAAGATACTGCTGCCGCATCGCGGTCGGTCTATCAATTCATCGACAACCTCCTCCCGCCGCACGATGAGAGCCCCAGTTCACCGATCCATTCGTTGCTCGACACAATCGTGCAGGCACGAGGCCAGGTTGGGCTGATCGGCTTGCTCGGATTCGTCTGGTTCTCTACGCGCCTGTTCGGTTCGCTGCGTTCGGTGCTGGCCGACGTGTTCGACATAGAAGAAACGCGTGGCATCGTCGGCGGCAAATTATTCGATGTGCAGATCACGATCGTGTCGACGCTGCTGTTCGCGGTCTACTCGGTGCTCAATGCCTACATCGGCATTGCCACCGTCCGCAGCGCGCAGACTCTCCAACAGACGGGACTGGAAGCGGATGTCATCAGCGGCCTGACGAACAGCATTGGACGCACGGTCGCGTTTCTCTTTCTGACGCTGATGTTTTTCGCGCTGTACAAATACCTTCCCAGCCGGAAGATCCGCTGGCAGTCGGCCGCGATCGGAGCTGTGTTCACCGGCGTGTTCTTCGAGTTGTTCAAGATCATTTTCACCTTGTACCTCGGCTCGTTCAGTCCCGGCAGCCTGTACACGGGCACGGTCTACACGATAGTGATCCTGGTGCTCTGGGTGTACTACTCGTCATTCTTCTTCATCATGGGTGGCGAAGTGGGGCGCGTGTACGAGCTGCGACGCGTCCGGCGACTCCAGCGTGAGACGTTCGGAGACTAGCGCTCCTGCCTCACGACTGATGCAGGACCCTTGGTGTTGCCCGATGCCGTAGCAGGCGGCGTTCGGGAGGCTGATTGCCCCTCGCCCGTTCAGGCCTGTAATCCGCGAATAACGCCCACCGTAGTGGCCCGAAGGTTGCTTCTATCTCCTCCGCAAGACCTAAAACGGGAGGTAACGGTGCGTCGGATCTTAGTGGCGGCAGCAATGGTCTCCGCGGCAACGCTTGCAGCGTGCGAGAAGACCGGGGAAGGGGAGTACGAGGTCGAGCGGCCCGTCATGGGGACCGTGACGGATAC
>DATKDD010000107.1:0-4523 GCA_035512875.1 Gemmatimonadaceae bacterium
TTCGCCCACCTGTCCCGCAGCAAGCGCAGCCGCGCGGCCTTTCTCTCCGCGCCAATGCCGCGGTGAAAGGCCAGCGCCGCCGCGATCGCGTTATGATTCGCCGCTGGATGCGTTCCGATTTCCTCGTACTTCCGGACGTCGGCGTCCATTGACTCCGGCGCGGCCATCAGGGGCCATAACGCCTTCTGCCTGTCGCGGCGAACGTACAGGAAGCCGGTCCCGATCGGAGCCAGGAGCCACTTGTGCAGACTGGTGCCGTAGTAATCGCATCCGAGGTCGTCACGGTTGAACGGAAAGTGCGCGAAGGCGTGCGCACCGTCGACGAACACCTGTATTCCCCGTTTGCGCGCCACTTCCACGACTTCGCGCACCGGCAGAATCTGGCCGGTGAGATTGGTGATGTGCGTTATCTCGATGACCTTCGTGCGAGGCGTAATGGCTTCCTCGAACCTCGCCACCACGTCGGACAGCGACCTGGGAGGCACATCGAATTTCACGCGCCTGACGACGATCCCTTCCCGGCGCGCGCGCTGGTCCCAGGCCGTGAGCATCCGCGGATAGTTCTGCGTCGTGACGATGACCTCGTCGCCGCGCTGCAGATCGAGGCCGAAGATCATCGTCTCCTGTGCTTCCGAGGCGTTGCGAGTTATGGCCATCTCCTCGGTATCGCATCCGAACTCGATGGCCAACTCACGACGGACACTTTCGATGCGCGGCTCCAGAACGCGCCACATGTGCTCGACCGGCGCCTCGTTGGAAAAGCGCAGATCCCGTATCATCTGCTCCAGCACGTGCGTCGGCGACGGAGATACACCGCCGTTGTTCAGGTTGATCAGTGTCCGGTCGGCATCGAACGCCCGCTGTATCTCGGCCCAGTACAGCTCATCGTCGGCAACGGCCTGCGCGCCACGCTCCCCGGCGATCACATCGGCGCGCAGAACGATCCCCATTGCATGCGCGCGAAAGGCAGGGAAGGTGATCCCCGCTCCGGCGAGAGCGGTCAGGAATCCACGGCGTGAGGACATGGGAGGGGCGGGGGGCGAGGGGCGAGGGGCGAGGGGCGAGGGGCGAGGGGCGAGGGGCGAGGGGCGAGGATTAATCTAAGGCGATCATGCCGCAGCGCTGGCTGGAAGGCAAGCGCTATCTCGCCGGCCTCAACTCCAGCCGCTGCTCCACCACGGCTTCCACGCGACGCCTTGTGTACGCCAACGGAAAGAACTGGTCGGTGGCCCACAAGTCGAACAGGTTTCTGTAGAACGGAGAGCGAGGGTCACCGCTCTGTCCGGGACTGTTCATGCCCACCGACGCGTCCCAGTCCCGCGTGTCGGTAATGATGCGAAACGTTGCCCCGCTCGCCTGGCGATTGGCGCTGCCTGTCTGGTTTACGGTAGACCCGTATCCGCCGCGCGGCGCCGGACCCACCTCCAGCAACTCGCGCAACGAATCCGCGACAACCGCGCCTAACGGATGGCGCAGCAGGGCATGCTTGAGCTCCGGCTGACCGTAGCGCCAGTTTGTCTGATCCGCTCCAAGTTCCCGAGTGAGCGTGGCGACAGCTGCCTCCAGCGCCGCCATCGCCATGGAATCGCGCGCGGCAAGCGGCCGTGCGCCCAGCTCGCCGGGCGGCGAGAGCATCCAGTCGATCATGCGGGTGAGCGGCGGGCTGCCGAGGTGCGGCCGCAATTCGTCCGGCACCATGTGATCGGTCATCATGCGGCGCAGCTCGCGCTCCCATGAAGTATAGATCGCCGCCGCCACCGATTCCGGGCCGAGCCGGTAGTCCCAGTCGAGCAGTCGGCTGCGCGCGGATTCAACCGAATCACCACGAGCCGTCAGTCGGGCCAGCATGGGCACCAGGGTGCGCGCCGGGATCGACAGGTAGTCCGTCTGGAGCCGCATCATGTCGGACATGTCGTGACGGGTACCGCTGCCTAACACCTCGGCCACCCGCGCCCACCGGTAGGGATCGGACCACGAAAAGCCCACGGCGGCCATGTGTGGATAGCCGCGCGGAATCAGATCGTTGTTGGCGGTGGCTATGAATCCCTCCGCCGGATTCACCGCGTGCGGAAGATCCGCGACTGGAAGGAATCCATCCCACTCATAACGTCCATCGCCAGGCACCGGGACCAGACCGCTCCACGTGCGCCGAATGGGCGCGATTCCGACAGCCTGCCACCCTATCGTGCCGGAGGTGTCGGCCCAGACCATGTTCTCGCCCGGAATGTGCGACCATGTGCACGCCTCGCGGAACTCCTCCCACGTGCGCGCTTGATCCATCCGCAGGCTTGCGAGATAGGGCGCACCACCGGTCTCCATCCAGGCGGCGCGAATGGCGTATGCCAGGTGATTCGCCGAGTCGAGGTATACCACCGGGCCATGCCGTGTGTAGCGATGCGTCACTATCGAGGAAGGCTCGCCCTTTACCGGGATCGTGTCGCGCAGCATTCGCATGTCCACCCAGGCGCCCCGGTACCAGTATCTGTCGGGATTCTCGGGATGCGTGCGGTAGACGTAGAGATCCTCGCCATCCGTCGCGAAGATGGTGAGTCCCCACGCGCCGTGCTCGTTATGACCTATCGACAC
This sequence comes from Gemmatimonadaceae bacterium, assembly GCA_035512875.1. Lineage (GTDB taxonomy): Bacteria > Gemmatimonadota > Gemmatimonadetes > Gemmatimonadales > Gemmatimonadaceae > JALZIF01. Next base: position 2,587 of record DATKDD010000107.1, read on the forward strand.
GCCGGGCAGGCTTGGCTCGCCGCCCCCGATGACGTTCCAACCCGGGGCCACCAGGTGCACCCAATGCCGCAGCGATGGCGCGGCGACGGCGCGATGCGGGTCGTTTGCCATTATCGGAAACCCGTGCTGCGTCAGGCGTCCGCTGACCACCCAGTTGTTGCTGCCTACGTCGCGGCGGTCGACGCTGTATGCGGGAACGCCCGGTCTTGCGGCGGCACCATTCCGGGCGCGCCCCCACGCGGCAACGTCACCGGGCTCGAACCGAACCGGTCCGCGAAACGCGCGATAGGTGCCGAGAATGTCGTCGAACAGGCGCTCTCCGACGATTGCGCTATCCAGCTCCAGCAGTGGATCGCCCGGTCCGAATGATGACAGGAACTTCACCCGTTCCGGTCCGGCGCGCACCACCGCTCGCGCGGTACTCAGTTCCTCCTGGATGTTGCCGAGGAGTCCCTGATGTCGCGAGATGACCACCTCGGTTGTCCAGGGTCGAGGCGCAATTCCAAGCAGCCGCAATTCGAGGGGCCAGCGTGAGGAATCCGGTGCCACCTCCGCGACACGCGCGTTAATGCCATCGACGAAGGACTGAATAATCGTCTCGCCGCGAGGGTGGTAGTGCCGCAGCTCATCGCGCATGTCGCCACGAAAGCGGAACAGGCGGGCCCCTATGTCGCGGCGGAGCTCGCGTGGTCCCAGCACCTCCGCCACCGTGCCGGTTGCCTGACGACGCCATAGCTCCAGCTGAAACAGCCTGTCTCGCGCCGCCAGGTAGCCCTGCGTGAAGAAAAGATCGTGCTCGTTGGATGCATAGATGTGCGCGATGCCCCAATGATCGACCAGAACCTCGACAGGCTGTGCGAGTCCGGGCACGTCGAGCGACGTCGAACGAGAAGGTCCCGTCTGTGCTTCGGAGGTCGCACTCGGAAGCGCCACCATGACGGCGACGGTCGACAGCAGCGTAAGCGTGCGCGAATGCGGCATGGTCCCAGGGAGGAAGAGTCGCGCCGATAGTGCCACGGTGCCGGTCGCGATGCAACCGGCGGATTTGTTTGAACGGGGGCGAGCTGTAACATTCTACGCACCCGTACGCTCCACGGCGCGACGCGGCACCGCTAGCGGGCTCTGATCACGCCGCACGGGTTGTCCTATTGCGACTTCTGTCGCCCGACTCCGGAGGCCCTGTGGCCCGTTCTCCCAGAATCGCCCAGTGGTACGGCTACACCGTCTGCCTCGTAGCCGTCATCACCTTTCTGCTCTTCTCGCGCGGCGTAGTGGACGATCTGTTCACGCTGAGCGATCCGCTTCGCTCGAGCTCTCGATATGGGACAACCCTCTCCTCGTTCGAGGCCTACGAGGCGACGGAGGCCATGGCCCCCAGACGCACAACGTCGGACAGTGTGGTGGCGCCAACCGAGGCGGAACGGCGACGGCGTTACGAGGTCTTGCGAGAAGATCATATTTCCCAGAGGCGGTTCGACGCCACTCGGGGTATCGTTGCGTCACTACTCATGCTACTGATCGCAGCGGGGCTCTTCGTGTGGCACTGGCGCTGGCTGAGAGCGCTGCCTCCGAACGAGACGCCTGATGCCTGACGCACCGGCTGCGCGGACCATTCGGCCCACCCACCGGCCAGCCCGGTACTAGCCCTCCACCAGCCAGCCGGTCATGCCGCTGTTCGCGCGAACCAGCCGCGCGCCATGAGCCGCGCCTAACACCTCGACGCGCTCGCCGGCGGGCAAAGACGCCTTGACCAGAGCGGTCGGCTCCGGCGCATCGCGGAGCGCGGCCGCCGCCGCCAGGCGCTCGCTACCGAGGGAACCGGCGGCAGATACGAGCTGAGACACTCGAACGTAGCCCCTTGATCCGTCCGTCGCTTCGGTGCGAGCCCACCCTCCACCGGTGCCAATGACGCGCACCACCTGGCGCTGGCCCAGCCG
>DATKDD010000108.1:0-3603 GCA_035512875.1 Gemmatimonadaceae bacterium
GTAGCCTTTATCGGTCTTGCCGAGCTGCGCCGAAACAAACTGGCCGCTGGTCGGCACTGGGATCTAGCTGACTTGGAATCGCTCGGCGAGTTGTAGCCGGGAATCATCGGTCAGGCTGGAAGGCCCGAACCGAACTCCGGGTGCAAGACATGATCTCTGCACCCGGCCTTCGCGTTAAGCAGGTCCTTCGGTGGGGGGAGCGGGTGGGGGTGGAGGCGGGGGCTCGCCCACCGTCCCCGCGTCAGGCGGGGGTGGCGCATCCTTTTCGGCGCCGCCGCGCGACGTGCGGATCTCCTCGAGCCGGGTCTCGATCTGGGTCACTTCCGCTTCGTGAGCGGCAAGCGTGCTGCTCAGACGGGCATAAGTGTCGGGATTGATATCCTCGCCTTGCTTTCGGGCGCGATAGACCGCGTAGCCGATCGCCTGGGCTGCCTTGTCGGCGAGCTGCCGGGCGCGCATCGCGTCAAGGCGGATCTTTCCCTCGTCGATCGCGCCCTGCGCAGCGCGACCGGCACGATCGAGTTCATCCTTCAGCTTGTTCCAGACAGCCATGGGGTGCCTCCGTTCGGATAGTAACCCTACGATGCGAATATCCGAGTGTTTCGGACTGAGATGATATAAGAGATGAGAGAAGAGAGTTCCGAGGAAAAGCGGAGCCGCGGGGCAGTTTTCGCAGTTCGCACCTCTCATCTTCAAAACAAAAAGGCGCCCCGAGGGACGCCTTTCGAATCTCTGCAAAGGCGCGCTTGTCTCTACGCCGCGCCCGCCTCCGCCGCGTACACGCTGACCTTAGAGCGCTGCTTGCTCTTGTGCTCGAACTTCACGACGCCATCGATTAGGGAAAAGATGGTGAAGTCGTTGCCGAGCCCCACGTTCCGTCCGGGATGAAACTTGGTGCCACACTGCCGGATGATGATGTTGCCGGCGCGCACCTGCTCGCCACCGAACTTCTTGACGCCGCGGTACTTCGGGTTGCTGTCGCGGCCGTTGCGGCTCGAGCCGACGCCCTTTTTATGTGCCATTGGTCTGCCTCAACCTAGCGAGATCTCGTTGATGCGAACTTCCGTGAAGCCCTGCCGGTGCCCCTGCTTCTTGGAATATCCCTTCCGGCGCTTGAACTTGAAGACGACGATCTTTTCGCCGCGCCCGTGACGCACGATCTCGGCGGTCACTTTCGCACTCGAGAGCGTGGGCACTCCAAGTTGCACGTTGTCGCCATCGGCGCCCATGAGTACGTCATTGAACTCGACGCTGGCGCCGGCGTCCGCGGCGAGCGAAGGGATCCTGATCGTCTGACCGGGCTGCACGCGATACTGCTTGCCGCCGGTGCGGATAATGGCGTACGACATAGGGTTATGCGGGTTTGCCAAGGATTTCGAGTACAGACCAATAAAATTAGCCGGGGCACGGAGGACAGTCAATGTGAGGGTCGGGGGTTGGGGGTCGGGGGTAGAGAGACGAGCCGGCCACCGCGACCCCGACCCGCGACCCCCGACCTAGGCAACCGCGTACTGCTGCGTCACGTCCCTCCCTGCCCCCTTCATCACGAGCTTGAACTCGTCGGGTTTCAGCAGCGGATCATCGCGGAGCTCGATCGGGAATGGGACTGTCTTTCCCAGCTTCTCGAGAAAATCCGACTCCTCCTCGAGGAGGTAGAGCGCCACGTCGGGGTAGATGCGTACGAAGATGTGCTCGCGCTTCCCTTCCAGAGCCATCCGTCTCACGGCGCGCTCGATGCGCCGGGCGACCGTTTCGGGGCTGAAGATCCGGCCGGTCCCGTGACAGATCGGACAGGCTTCGGTGACCGCGTGCAGGTGACTCGTCCGCACTCTCTGGCGTGTCATCTCGATGAGCCCCAGCTCGCTGACGTTGAATGCCTTGGTGCGGGCGCGATCCCGCGCCTGGTACGTCCGCAGCTCCTGCAGCACCCGGTCACGATTGGTCTTGGTCTCCATGTCGATGAAGTCGCACACGATGATGCCGCCCACGTCGCGCAGCCTCAGTTGGCGCGCGATCTCGCGTGCGGCTTCGACGTTGGTCTTGAGAATCGTTTTTTCCGGATCGGACTTTCCGGTGTACCGGCCGGAATTGACGTCCACGGACACGAGCGCTTCCGTCTGTTCGATCAGGATGTATCCGCCCGACGGCAGGTCGCACCGGCGCTTGTAGAGATCCCGAATCTCCTGTTCGATCCCCGCCTTGTCGAACAGCGGGATCGTGTCGCTGTACAGCTTGACGCGATCGACGAGCTCCGGCGCGATGCCGTGGAGGTATTCGATTATCTCGTTATGCACCTGTTTGGAGTCGACGGTGAGCGAGTCGACCTTGGTGCTGAACACATCCCGGATGATGCCGCGGGTAAGCGACGTCTCGCGATGGACGAGCGCCGGCGCGCGCTGGAAGTGCGTCTTGCGCTTGATCTTCTTCCACTGCCCGATGAGCGTCTGCAGCTCGCGGCGAAAGGTCTCCTCGTTCGCATCCTCGCTGACGGTGCGAATGATGATTCCGCCCGAATCCTTGGGCAGCACCGCCTTGCCGATTTCGCGCAGCCGCTGCCGTTCGCCGCGATCGCCGATCTTGCGGCTCACTCCAACTCGTGAGGCAAAAGGCATGTAGACGAGAAAGCGTCCGGCGAGCGAGACCTGCGCGGTGACGCGCGGCCCCTTGGTCGAAATCGGCTCCTTGGTTACCTGGACGATTATGTCTTCGCCGCGCTTGAGCTCGTCCTGAATTGGCCCCGCCCTGGGGCGGCGGCGACCGCTGGCGCGCGGCTCCTCCTCCGCCGGTTCGTCTTCATCGTCGTCCTCATCGCGCTCGCTTTCCTCCGCGCTCACGAGGTCCGACGCGTGCAGAAAAGCGCTCTTCTCGGCGCCGATGTTGACCCAGGCCGCCTGAATCCCTGGCTTGATGGATTCGACGCGGGCGAGGAAGATGTCGCCCACGGTACGGCGCTGATCGGGACGGTCGATGGCCAGCTCGACCAGCTGGCCGTCTTCGAGGATCGCGGCGCGCGTCTCGCGCGGCGATGCGTTGATGAGAATTTCTCGCTTCATGGAATCCAGCTACGTGCGTGCGGCGCCGCGACTCGGCGATCGGCACATGGGTAGCGGAAAGGGTGTGGCGTTGCGGCGGAACGTGGCCGGCCGTCGCCGGGCCTCCACCTAACGCTGTGTGCGAATGCCGGCCGTGCGCGAGCGGTCCCGCGGTCCGGCCACCAGGGCGCGCGCGACGGCGCGTCAGGCGTGACCATGACCACGAGCGCTCCCGCCGCACCAGAAAGGCGGCGTACGCGCGGGGCGAAGACGGTGCGGAGTCCACCGGCGACGGCACAGCGGCGCACGTCGGCGGGACCGCGGGGCGCCGGAATCCGCGAGTCGCGCGGATCCAGACACCGGTGAGAAGCACGAACAGCCAGCGCGTCACGGCGTCCATAACAAGCCGCCCCGCATGCGCAGGATCAAAAAGGCAATGACCACGACGAACGCCAGGGCGGCCTGCCACTCGCGATGCCGCAGGTACAGCGAAAAATCGAAGTGGCTCCGCATTCCTGGAGTCGACGCGGTGCGCCAGGGCACGGGCCGCGGCAGGAATGGCGGGACGTTG
>DATKDD010000109.1:0-13498 GCA_035512875.1 Gemmatimonadaceae bacterium
GCGTGGGGATGGATGCGATCGTCGGCGATTCGAGACCGCCCGATGTGCGGCCGTAGGCCGTTGTAGGCCGCGTCTCCTTCAGCGCAGAGCGCCCTCTCCATACACGATGCGTCCGCCGACGATCGTCATCACGACGGCCACATCCTTCAGCTTCTCCGGGGCTATGCGCAGCGGATCCGCGTCGAGCACGACTATGTCGGCCAGTTTGCCCGGCGTTATGGTTCCGGTCTCGTGTTCTTCGCCCGCCACCCACGCGTTGTTCACAGTATAGGCGCGCAGCGCCGTCTCCGCTTCGATCCGTTCTTCCGGATACCATCCGCCAACCGGCAATCCGTCCAGCGTCTGACGAGTGACCGCCGCATACATTCCGTGCAGCGGATTCGCCGTATACCACGATGCATTCGTGCCCGGCCAATCGCTGCCGAAGCTGAGCCGCACGCCCGCCTCGTGAAGCGTTCGAAAAGCGTACGCCCAGCGTGCCCGCTTGCCGATACGTTCCTCCATCCATCGCATGTCGTCGATCGCGTGGTAAGGCTGCATCTCGGCGGCTATGCCGAGCCGCGCCATTCGCTCCGCTACCTCGGGGCTGCGAATCACCTGCGTGTGAATCACCCGGTAGCGGCGCTCACGTGCCGGGTTGGTACGCATTACGTGCTCGTAAAGTGTCAGCAACGTGTCTATGGCTTCGTCGCCGATAGCGTGCACCTGAACCCACATTCCCGCGCTGTCCGCGCCACTCAGGATGCGCGCCATGTTGCCCGCGGGCTCCATGCCCGACCCCGGACCGCTGGTGGCGCCGGTGTTGGTGGAATCTCGCCAGCTGCCACGAAGTCCCGACGTCATGTACGGCTCGTAAAACCGGGCGCTCGAGTTGCCCATGATGCCGTCGACAAACCCCTTGAGGCCGCCGATCTTGAGCATCGGGTGGCCAAAGCCGTGCTCGATGCCTATCGCCCGCAACTCGTCCCACTTGTCGAGCGTGGGTCGCGCATAAATCCGCGTCGTTAGCCGGCCGCGCTCCAAAAGCGTCTGATAGACGCCGAGTTGCTCGGCGGGGGTGATGTCGTGAATCGTCGTCACGCCGAGCGAACCGAGCTGCGCCAGCGCCACTTCCGCTTCCGCGATTCGCTGCTCGAGCGTCTTCGGTGGCATCGCGCGACGCACTCGGGCAGCCGCGGTGCTCGTCAGGCGGCCGGTCGGAATGCCGCGATCGCACTCGACACCCTCCCACTGACACGTCGCTCCCGCTGCACGGAGCGCGGCGCCGTTTGCCAGATACTGCGAACGATCCCATTTCGCGAGAAGCGCCGGTGTCTCGGGCGTGATGGAATCGATCATGACGCGATGCGGCCGGAAACCGGAAGAATCGGAGGCGCGTCCGCCAGTGGAGTTCTGTGCCCATGCTTCGTAGGCGCCCCAGTCGCCGCCGGACATCCATGCGCCACGCGGCAGCCGCTCACGCGCTTCGCGCACACGTCTGACGAGGGCCGCTTCATCGCTAACATCGAGCAGGTTTACTCCGAGCAGCAGCGCCCCCGCCTGGGCGAAATGGGTGTGATTATCGATGAATCCCGGACCTACGAACCGTCCCCCGGCATCGAGGACCCGCGTGAACGAGGTGCGGTGCGGTTGCATCTCGGACGCGGCACCGACGGCGAGAATGCGATCTCCGCGCACCGCAATCGCTTCGGCGGTCGCACGAGCTGGGTCACCCGTCCAGACCGCCGCATTCGTAATGATGAGATCGGCTTCCTGGGCGAGAGCGGGAGCGTCGAGAAGCGTGAGCGACGCCGCGAGATGGGCGATGCAACCTGCGAGGAACGGTTTCATGAGGCTGGTGAGGGAGACGAGAGAAACTGTCCCCGGCGTGGGCGGCCGTCAACCGCGGGTGAAGACGCTCACTTCCACCGCTCGAGCAGTGCCTTCACCCGCTCCCGGTAGCTGCGGCCGGTCGTCAGGCGTGCCCCATCGAGCATGATCAATACGTAGTCGCCCTGGAACCACGGCTGCATCTCCCGGATTCGGTCCACGTTCACGATGGTCGAGCGGTGGATGCGCAGGAAACGGTCTGACGGGAGCCGCTGCTCCAGCCGCGTCAGGGTGTCGCGGTGTTCGAGGACCTGTTTGCCGACGTGAATCCGCACGTAGTCATCCGCCGCTTCGATCCAATCGATCTGCTCGATGCGCAGAAAAAGGATGCGTCCATCCAGCCGCAGCGCGAGCCGGTCCAGTGGCGCCGCGCGTACCTGCATCGACTCGAGCAGGCGCGCGAGCGGCTCCCCCATCGCCGTTCCGCGCATTCCTCGAATGATTTCCTTCGCTCGCCTCACCGCGCCGTTGAAACGATCCCGATTGACCGGCTTCATGAGGTAGTCCAGAGCCTGCGCCTCGAACGCACGCAGCGCATGCTCATCGTACGCCGTAACGAACAGCACGAATGGCATTGCCTTCGGTCCGATCTCGCGAATCACCTCGAAGCCGTCGAGCTCCGGAATCTGGATATCGAGCAGGACCAGGTCGGGCTCGTCACGGCGAATCGCGTCGACCGCTTCGGAACCGCTTCCATACTCTCCGACGATCTCTATCTCCTCATCGGATTCGAGCATCGACCGAAGGTGGTTGCGCGCGAGAGGCTCGTCATCGATGATCAGCGTGCGAATGGGCGTCGTCATCGCGATCCGCCCTCGTCGCCAGCCTGTCGATACGGAATTTCGATGGACACCTCGACTCCCCCGGTGTCACCGGCGCGCAATTCGAAGGTGTGAGACTCGCCGTACATGCGCTCGAGCCGCTCCTGGGTATTCGACAAGCCTATTCCATGCCCGGAGCGCGATGCATTCTCGCGCAGCCCGACCCCATCGTCGCGCACGGTGAGTCGCAGGCGGCCGTTCACTCGCTCGGCGCCTATCTCCACACGGCCGCCACACGCGCGCGGCTCGATCCCGTGCCTGATCGAGTTCTCCACCAGCGGCTGAAGAATGAGGCTTGGCACGAGTGCCTGACGCGTATCGGACGCAACGGTGAACACCACCGACAGCCGTTGCTGAAATCGAATCCGCTGAATACCCACATAATGGTGAAGGAACTCGAGTTCGCGCGAGAGAGCCACTTCGTGCGCTCCCGCGTGACGCAACGAAAAGCGAAGCGTCTCGCTCAATGCGGACAGGGTGCGTTCTGCCGCGTCGGGATCGGTGCGCAGCAGCGCTGTTACCGTGTTGAGCGCGTTGAACAGAAAGTGCGGATGTAATTGAAGCTTGAGTGTCTGCAGTTGCGCCTGCGCCAAACGCACTTCGAGTTCCCGCTTGTCTCTCGCCGAACGGTAGTGATGAAGTACGAGACGCTCGTGCCAGTGCGTGGCGTAGGTGGAGACCGCTCCGGCAACGATCAGCAGCAACACCTTGGCGCCCTCGTCCAATAACGCCACGCCAGCGGTTGCACTGGCCACCAGGGGACTCTCGACGACCGGCAACTGCCCGACGAACGCAAACAGTGCCACGAGGCTGCAATACTGCGCCACGGCCAATACCGACACTGCCGCCGACTTTAGCGTAGACGACGTAATCGGACGCGCGGCGAGAATGACGAAGTACATCAAGAAGATCGGCGTCTTGAGCGCGAGTGCCGGTGATTGCGCCAGTCCGTAACCGCCAATGATGGCCGTTACCGCCGTGATGTCGATTATGGGATTGGCGACGGTGAGCCAATCCGGATGCCGTCCGCGCCGGTAGAAAAGCAGCCACTGCGCGGCAGTCCAGACGAGCGGGGGAGCCAACACCAGCATGTTGATGGCATTGAGCTCACTCGTGAGGCTCGGCCGATAGACGAGAGCGGCGACCGTCAGCACGCCGAGCACGGCGGCGCGAAGAAGATTGAGCCTCATCTCCGCACCGGCACGCTGCTCGGCTAGCAGCGCGTGTATCGTATCGTCGGGCAAACGATCGTCCGCGCCGGCGTTCAATTTCCTTCCCCCTCACTGGTCGAGTCGAAGCCGTAGCTCCACGCTTACCCCATCATCCACGAAATACGCACGGGGATCCCACGGCGCTACCCCGTACGGCGGGGGGCCGACACCGTACGAGGCGCGCGGAATCACGAATCTGCCGACCATTTCCACGGACACGCCATCCTCCGACCGCGTGGTGCAGGGCATCTCTACCGGTGCCTGGCGCCCCTTGATCGTCACGATTCCCACTACACGAACCCCCGCACCGGCGCGCTCAGCAAGGTGCGCCCGCATCTCAATGTGGGGGTGCGTTTTCACATTGAACCACCGACTGCTCCGCAGGTGCGCATCACGGAGTCGATTTCCCGTCTGCACCGATTGGACCGCGACTCGTGCGACGAGCGACGTCTCCCCGGGATGCGCCTCATCGAAGACGACCTCGCCTTCCACATCGCTGAACAACCCGCGAATCGTGAAGAACCGAAGAAACCGCACCGCGAAGAGCACCGTGGCGTTCGCGGCTGTGAGCCGCAGCGGACCGATCCGTGCCGGGCCGGCCCACGCAGAATGCGTGACGGGGTGCGCACCTGACGACATCTCCTGTCAGCGGGTCAGTGGACGACGACGGTGCCGGACATGCCAGGGTGGATCGTGCAATCGTAGCCAAACGTTCCTGCTGTGTTGAAGGTCCTCGGAACATCCGTGTTCATACTCAAGGCGATGTTTTGCGGCGCGCCGGCCTGCGCTCCAAACGTCACGTTGTGCGCCAGTGCGCCGAACGTCCACGTCACCGTGCCTCCGAACGCAATGTCCACCGTTTGAGGGGTGAACGTCTGTGTGGCATTACCCGCGACCACCGATGCCGTGAGGGGAAAGGCCTGCGAGCTGACCGTTATGGCCGCGTTGTCAGTGCGGTCGACACCCCCTCGCGACGCCTGAGCGGTGATCTGCGTCGTGCCTGCCGCGAGCCCGGACACAAGTCCGCTGCCGTCGACCGTCGCCTTGCTTTCGTCGCTGGAGGCGAAAGTGATGGTTCCTCCGGCCGGCAGTGGTGCTCCCCCCGGGTCGTGGGCGGTGGCCAATAATTGCAGCGTTCCACCCACGAGCACGGTACCCGGATCGGGCGTGAGCTCCAGCGAGGCGAACTCCTGCGCCACGGTCACGTTATGCATGGCGGTAACCGTGCCTGATCGTGCGGTAACGACACTGGAGCCATTGGCGACGGCGGTAAGCGTGATACTTGCTCCCGAGGTGGCGCTCAAGTTCACAATCCCGGCAGGACTGGCCGTCCAGGTCACCGCGGCCGCGGGAATGACCGTCTGATTCGCATCGCGCACCGATGCTGTAAGAGTGCGTGTAGCGTTGAGCGACGTCACCGTCCCCGAGGTAGACGCGCTGAGGGAGACGGAAGCGGGAACTGGGTCGGGCCCGGTGCCGCCATTGTCGCCTCCGCCACAACCGACGAGCACCGCTACCGCAGAGCCAACAATCACTAGGCGCATGCCATCCTCCGGCGATGGGAAAGTCGTCGCGCACAAGAAGAGAGGCGTCCGGATCTGGACGCCTTTGGGCAGGGTAGCACGGCCTGAACGGTGCTCCTACACCGCCGTGGCGAACGACAACTCAAATACGGCGAACGGCGCGCGGTGCACGGCGAGCGCGCGATTCCGCCTAGCGTGCGACGCCGTGGAGCACGCGATAGATGTACTCCGTGCCCCAGCCGAGCGCGCGCACCGGTACTCGTTCATTGTCGCCGTGCATTCGCAGTTCGTCTTCCATTTCCAGCGGAAAAGGCAGAATGCCGTAGGTCGGAATGCCTCGCGCGCGCAGCGCCGCACCATCCGTCGCGCCGGTGGACATGAAGGGGATCACGACCACCGACCGTGACATGGCCTTGGCGGCCTGCTCCATTGCCGTGAATAGATCCGTGGCGACGGGCGAAGGTGGTGGATCGGCGGCGGGCTCGCCCTGGAGCTCGAAGGTCACCTGCTCCTCGCCACCGACTTCGTTCATGCGCTGCACGACCGCGCGAATGTCCTCACCCGGCAGAGCCCGCACGTTGAACGTCGCGCTTCCTTCGGAAGGAATCACGTTGCTGCGAATGCCTCCACCGACCAGCGTGAGTGTTCCCGTAGTGTGCAGTACCGCGTTATGCAGAGGCTCGCGCGACAACACCACCGCAGCCGTCGCAATGGCGGCGCTGTCGGCGCCGGCAGCGGAAATCGACCTCATCGCCGCGCGCATTGCCGGATTGGGTTCGACTTGCGCGAGTCGAGCAAAATAGAGGCGGGTCGTCTCGTTGAGCCGCGCCGGCGACCGCCAGTCATGCACGCGAGCTACTGCGCGGGCGAGCGCGGCGAGTGCGTTGTCGGGCAACGGAACGGAGCCATGACCACTCGGCCCACGCGCGCTCGCCACCACGTTGTAGGAGACCTTCTCGGTCGTCTGGATGTTCACCGTGAACAAGCGGCCATCGCGCATGCGCACTCGGCCGCCCTCGTTGACCGCGAACTCGGCCTCGCGAATCAGGTCGAACGCGCTATCCACCACCCAGTCGATCCCGACGCTTCCCCCCTCCTCCGCCGCCGTCGCCAGGAGAATGATGTCGCGCTTCAGGCGGTCTCGTTGGGCGGCCAGCTGCACGAGCGCCGTTACCGTCGCGGCGAGCGGGCCCTTGTCGTCGATCGCTCCGCGCCCATAGAGAAATCCGTCTCGCTCCGTCGCCTCGAATGGCGGGGTGTCCCACTTGGCCGTGTCGGCGCCGACGACATCCATGTGCCCCATAACGAGCACCGGGCGCTTTGTAGGGCTCGTCGCGCGCAGGCGCGCCACGAAGTTCGCTCTCCCGTTCCCCACATCGAGAATGCGCGTCTCGATTCCCGGAATGCGCGTGAGAACCGAATCGAAGTACTCGGCGGTCCGCATCTCGTTGCCGGGAGGATTCTGCGTGTCGAGTCGGATGAGCGCCGCGAGATGGGCGCGTGCGTCGCGCTGTCCCGACGCCCGATTGTATCCGGGCGGCGGAGCAGAGGAGACGTTGAATGCGTTCTGCGCCTCGCTGCCGCTGGATGTGGCATGCAGGGACAGAACGGCCAGTAGAAGGGTGGCTCGTTGCACGAGATCGGAGTTGAAGGAGTCGGAATGCCGTCGCAACACCGGCGGCCTTCCCTCAAGATATCGTGCTGCCCCGGTCACTGGACACCGCCACCGGCACGGTGACACATCACATCTCCCTTCCGGGCCGCTGGCGCCGCGTGAGGGTCGCGCTAGTTTGAGCGCATGACAGACGTAGTGGCGCTGGCCGCCGAGTTGCTGGCGATCGATTCTCCGACGTTCAACGAGGGCGCAGCGGTCGAGTTCGTCGCGCGATGGCTCGTTGCGCGCGAATGGAGCGTCCGCGTGCAGGAGGTCACGCCGGGACGGGGCAACGTCTGGGCGTCGCGCCGCGGCGGCGTGGTGACGCTGTCCACACACCTCGATACGGTGCCGCCGTATGCCCCTCCCGCCTTACGCGATGGGAGGCTGTATGGTCGCGGTGCCGCCGATGCAAAGGGCATCGCCGCCGCAATGCTCGCGGCAGGGGATCGACTGGCAGGCGAGGGGGAAGAGCGCATCGACTTGCTGTTCGTCGTCGGGGAAGAGAAGGGCTCCGACGGCGCGCGGGCCGCCAACCAACTTCGGCCGACCAGCCGTTGGCTGATCAACGGCGAACCCACGGAGAGCAAGCTGGCTACGGGCGCCAAGGGCTCGCTGCGCGTCACCATCCGCACGCGCGGGCGCGCGGCGCACTCCGCGTATCCGCATCTCGGCGCATCTGCCATCGAGCCGCTGCTCGAGCTCCTCCCGACGGTGCGCTTCATCGATCTGCCTCACGACCCCGTACTCGGCGGAACTTCGGTGAACATCGGGACCATTCATGGCGGCACGGAGGCGAACATCGTCCCCGAGCGCGCCGAGGCCGAGCTGATGTTCCGGCTGGTCGGAGACGTGGAGGACGTGAAGTCGCGACTCGAGGAATGGGCGGCGGGCCGGGCGGAACTCGAATATGGCTCGACTATTCCTGCGCAACGCTTCCACACCATTCCCGGATTCGAAACCGCGGCAGTCGCCTATACGAGCGACATTCCGCTGCTCGACAAGTGGGGCACGCCGCTGCTCTTCGGCCCCGGGTCGATTCACGTGGCGCACACGGAGGACGAGCACATCGACGTGGAAGAATTGACCGGGTCGGTGGACGCCTACGTTCGACTCGCGCGCGCGTTGCTGTCGGAGCGCGCATGATGACCGTACCGCAGCGGTCCATTCCAGTCGCGGTGCTCGGCGCCACTGGCGCGGTCGGCCAGACGTTCATCCGACTGCTGGCAGCGCATCCATGGTTCCGGCTCACCGAGGTGGCGGCCTCGGCGCGCTCGGCCGGGAAATCGTATGCCGAAGCGGCGCACTGGATTTCCGGCAGCATGCCTGACGACGCAGCGAGGCTCCCGGTCGTGGATTGCGACCCCGACGTCGTGAGCGCCCCGATAGTGTTCTCCGCGCTCGATTCGTCGGTTGCCGGAGATGTCGAGCAGGCGTTCGCGCGCGCCGGACGACTGGTGCTCACCAACGCGCGCAATCACCGGATGGATGCGGACGTACCGCTGGTGATTCCCGAGGTGAATGCCGATCACCTGGGGCTGCTCGCGACGCAGCGCGCGCGACGCCGTTGGACGGGGGGTATCGTCGCGAACGGCAATTGCGCCGCGATCGTCGTCACCATGGCGCTGGCGCCGCTCCAGCGAGCGTTCGGCATCGAGCACGTGTTCGTCGCCACTCTACAAGCGGTGTCCGGCGCCGGCTATCCGGGAGTTCCCACGTTGGACATCCTCGCCAACGTCATTCCGTTCATCGGCGGTGGTGAAGAGGAGAAGATCGAGACCGAGACGCCCAAGATGCTGGGCACGCTACGCGGCGAAGGGATCGAGCCCGCGCCATTGCGGATAAGTGCGCAGGTGCACCGTGTGCCGGTCGAGAATGGTCACACGGCCTCGATGGCGATCACGCTCGGCCGACGGGCCGCGCCTAGCGAGGTGCACGCCGTGCTCACCGGCTGGCGTTCCGCCATCGCCGATCGCGCCCTTCCGAGCGCGCCGGGCGAGCCACTGGTGTTGGTCGAGGAGCACGACCGCCCGCAACCGCGGCACGACGCCGGCCGTGGCGGCGGCATGACTGTGAGTGTCGGGAGACTGCGCGCCGATCCGATCGGCGATGTGCGGATGGTCGCGTGCGGCCACAACACCGTGCGCGGCGCGGCCGGCGCGTCGATCCTCAACGCCGAACTGCTGGTGGCGGACGGTTGGCTGCCTGACGACGGAGCATTGTGATCGTCCTCAAGTTCGGCGGCACGTCGCTGGCCGACGCCGCCGCGATCGAGCGAGCGTGCGAGATCGTCCGCTCCCGCCAGGCGCGTGGCACGGCTGTCGTCGTATCGGCCATGGCCGATGTGACGAACACCCTTCTCGAGATCGCTGAACGAGCCGCATCCGGGCAGCTCATCGTCGCGCTGCAACTGGTGGAGGCGCTTCGCACGCGCCACCTTCGTGCGGGTGAAATGCTCCTTGGTGCGGGAGAGGCGGCGGATGACCTGTGCGGGGACCTGAGTGCGTTGTGGGACGAGGTGGCGAACCTGGCCGCCGCACTTTCGGTGCTCGGGCACCTGACCCCGCGCAGCCAGGACGCGATCGCCGCATTCGGCGAGTCGTGTTCCGCTCCGCTCGTTGCCGCGGCATTTCGCCATCGCGGCGTTCCCGGCGTCGAGCTGGATGCGCGCGGAATCATCGTCACCGACGACGCCTTCGGGCGCGCCAGCCCGCTGTTCGACGCGATCACGCGAGCCGCTCGCGACCAGGTGCTGCCACGCCTGAACGCCGGAGAGGTTCCCGTGTTAGGCGGATTCATCGGCGGCACGGCGCAAGGGGTTCCGACCACGCTCGGCCGCGGCGGATCGGATTTCACCGCCGCGCTGCTTGGTGCCGCGCTCGATGCCGAGGCCATCGAGATCTGGACCGACGTGAACGGGATGCTGACGGCCGATCCGCGCATAGTCCCCGATGCCAGGCTCATCGAAGAGATCCGCTTTGATGAAGCATCCGAACTTGCCACCTTCGGTGCGAAGGTACTTCATCCGAGCGCGATCGCTCCTGCCGTGCAGCGAGGCATTCCCGTTTACATTTTCAACTCGCGCAACCCGTCCGGCTGTGGTACGCGGATCACCGCATCGGCACCGATTCGCGATGTGACGGCTATTGCCGGCAAGCGCGATGTCACGGTGGTGCGTGTTCGCTCGGCCCGCATGCTTCTGGCGCACGGCGTGCTACGTCGCATCTTCGAGGTGTTCGAGCGGCACCGCGTATCGATCGACGTGGTGGCGACCTCCGAAGTCTCGGTGTCGGTGACGGTCGACGATCCTTCACGGCTCGAGCCGCTTCTAGTCGATCTGGCGCCGTTCGGTGATGTGGCCATCGAGCGGAGGCGCGCAATCGTCGCGGTGGTCGGCTCCGGACTTGGGGGTGGGAGCCGGACGATGGCGCGGGCACTCGACGCGCTCGGTGAAATTCGCGTGCACATGCTCTCACTAAGCGCTACGGAGATCAACCTGACGATTCTCGTCGACGACGAACTGCTGCCCACTGCAATGCGCGCCTTGCACGGCGCCTTCTTTGGTCCGGTCTCCGCCGATGAGCATGGAAGGTTGCCACCGCGTACCACCGAACGGGCGACATGACGAAACGGTGCATTGTGATCATTGGCAAGGGGCGAATGGGCAACGCGGTGCGCGCGCTCGCCGAGGCGCAGCAATGGACGGTAGCGGCGCATCTTGGCCGGGCCCAGACGGAGAATGACGAAGCGCTATTTTCCGCGGTGCGCGGTGCCGACGTCGCTCTCGAGTTCACCACACCCATCGATGCTCCGACGCTGCTGGTCCGGCTGGCCGGCGCGGGCTGTCCGATCGTCAGCGGCACCACGGGCTGGCTGGAGCAACGCGATCGGGTCGAGCGAGCGGTCCGGGACCACGACGGCGCACTCCTCTGGGCACCGAATTTTGCGTTAGGGGTGCATGTGCTGTGGCGTGCAGCGGCGCACGCGGCACGCATCTTCGCGGGGCTGCCGGGTTTCGCGCCTCACATCATAGAGACCCATCATGCCGCCAAACGCGATGCCCCATCGGGAACTGCGCTCGAGCTGCAGCACCGGGTCCAAAAGGCGTGGGGCACCGCGGTGCCGGTCACCAGCGTACGGTTGGGACACGTACCGGGTACCCACTCTCTGGTCGTGGACGGTACCTTCGAGCAGTTGCGGCTCGTTCACGAGGCGCGTGACAGGCTCGTGTTCGCCGAGGGTGCACTGACGGCGGCGGCGTGGCTCGCCGAGCGTTGGGACGAAGGAAAGCGAGGACTTTTCGGCATGGACGACCTGCTGGACCATGCGCTTGACGATGCGTCGGCGGGGAGGCAATGAGGAGCAGATGACCGAGCGACTGTGGGGATGCGGCACGGCGCTGATCACCCCGTTCACGCGCGACGGCGCGGTCGACGAGCCGGCGCTCGGCGCGCTGGTCGATTGGCAGATTGCCGAGTGCATCCACTTTCTCGTGCCTTGCGGTTCGACCGGCGAGGCGGCAACGCTCACACCTGACGAGCACGCCGGCGTAGTCAGGCTGGTCGCCGACCGCACCGCGGGGCGCGTGCCGGTGATTGCGGGAGCAGGCTCGAACGATACGAAGCGTGCGATTCAGATGTCGAAGGCAATGCGCGACGCCGGTGCCACACACCTGTTGCACGTTTCACCGATGTACAACAAGCCCCCGCAGCGCGGAATCATGGAACATTTCCGTGCGATCGCCGACGCCACCGACCTGCCGGTAATCGTCTACAACGTTCCGGGACGAACGGGGAGCAACATCGAGGCGCGCACAACGCTGGCGCTGAGCGAGATCCCGCACATTGCGGGGATCAAGGAAGCGTCGGGCAACATGGTGCAGATCCAGGAGATTCTGCGCGACCGCCCGCCACACTTCTCCGTGTTGTCGGGCGATGACGCTCTTACACTCGGTGTAATGGCCGCCGGCGGCGACGGCGTCATCTCGGTAGTCTCGAACGCCGCGCCGAAGCTCATGGCGCAGCTGGTGGAGCACTGCCGGGCAGGCGCAATCGAACAGGCGCGTGCCGTGCAGGAACGATTGCTGCCATTGATGAGCGCCGCGTTCGTCGAGTCGAATCCGATTCCCACCAAGGCGGCGCTCGCCAGCATGGGCAAGATCGAGAACGTACTCCGGCTGCCGCTCGTGCCGCTCGATCCGCGCCACGAGCCAGCCTTGCGCGAAGCGCTCTGGATCTGCGGCGCCCTGTGAATCCCTCACCTGGCACACGATGAGCGTGACCGACGCGGACGCGCTTCGGAGCGCGATCGAATCCCTCGCGAATACGGCGCCTGGCGAGTCATTACCGCCCGATACCGAATCAGTGATCATTGCGCTGCTGGATGCGCTGGAGCGGAACCATGTCCGGGCGGCTGAACGGGATTCCAGCGGCGGCTGGCACGCCGTTCCATGGGTGAAACGGGGAATACTGCTCGGCTTTCGATTCGGCCGCATCATCGACATGTCGCCGGCTGCCCCTTCACCATTCCGGTTCTTCGACAAGCACACCTTTCCGACGCAACCGCTCACGCCCGGGCACGGCGTACGCATCGTGCCCGGAGGTTCGACCATCCGGAGAGGAGCATACGTGTCGTCCGGTGTGGTGTGCATGCCGCCCATGTACATCAACGTCGGCGCGTGGGTAGGAGCGGGCACGATGGTCGATTCCCATGCGCTGATCGGATCGTGCGCGCAGATCGGCGCGCGCGTCCACGTGAGTGCCGCGGCGCAGATTGGTGGCGTGCTCGAGCCGGTACACGCCACGCCAGTCATCGTGGAGGACGATGTATTCGTCGGGGGTAATTGCGGCATTTACGAGGGAACGATCGTCCGCGAGCGCGCGGTGCTCGCGTCAGGCGTCATTCTCACCCATGGCGTACCTGTGTACGACCTGGTGCGCGAAGTGGTATATCGCGGCATGGGCGGAAACCCGCTCGAGATTCCAGCCGGTGCGGTGGTGGTGCCCGGCGCGCGAACGCTGGCAGGCGACTGGGCCCGGGAGAATGGACTCGCGGTGCAAACGCCGGTGATCGTGAAGTATCGTGATGCGGGTACCGATGCCGCGACGGAGCTCGAGCACGCGCTTCGAGGCTGACGGAGATGACGAATTCTTCCGACCCCCGCCTTGGCGAAGAGCTCGGACGCGATCTGGCCTCGGGCACTCAGCCGCTTGCAGCGATGATAGGTTTCCCTAGCGACGAGGGCGTAGCCCGAAGCAACGGACGCACTGGTGCCGCCGCCGGTCCCGCCGCTATTCGTCAGGCGCTAGGCCGCCTGACTCCCGACGCAGAGGCGCAGGATGCCTTCCTTCGAATAGCCCGGCGCACCGCCGATCTCGGCGACATCGCGATGACCGGCGATCTCGAGGGCGACCAGGAGCG
>DATKDD010000110.1:0-4779 GCA_035512875.1 Gemmatimonadaceae bacterium
TGCAAGAGCAAGGCCCCCAACCCAATAGTGATCTGTGCAAACGCTAGCCCGTGAGCCGCTCGCAGCACCCCTGGACATCCGGCGCATCCTCCGGCGGGTCCATGTGGCGCGGCTGTCGCTGGCCGCGGCGATCTACCTCGCCGCTCTCTTCGTCTGGCTCACGACCGAGGGGTCGTCCACGCTCGTGGCGTCGCTGGCGCTCGTCGTGGCGATGGTCTTCACCGCTGCGTCGCTCCTCTATACGGAGCTTTACAAGCAGCCGGCCGGCCGGACGTTTCTCTACCTCCAGACGCTGTTCGACCTCGCGCTGGTAACCGCGGTCGTGCACGTGACCGGCGGGATCGGCTCGGGCTTCTCGGCTCTGTACATCCTGGTCACGGCCGAGGCCGCGCTGCTCCTGACCGCTCGCGGTGTCGCGCTGATCGCGACGCTCGGCATCGTCATCTACGTTGCCGCCGCCGTCATGACGCCCGGCGGCGAGCGCGACCTCAGGTTCTGGTTGCGCGTCGGAGTTTTTGCCGGAGTGGCGGCCGGATGCGGTTACGTCAGCGCGAAGCTTCGCGAGCAGAGCAGCGAGCAGGAAGCGCTCGCGGCCGAGCTCGCGCAGTTCCGGCTCCAGAAGGCCGACCTCGATGAGCTCCGCTCGCGCGCGCGGAAGCTCGAGGTCGTCGCCGAGCTGAGCGCGTCGCTGGCGCATGAGATAAGAAACCCGCTGTCGGCCATCCGCAGCGCTGTTGAACAGCTGGGCGATTCGCCCCGGGCGAGCGACGACGAGCGCGCCCTCGGCGCACTGGTGCAGCGGGAGTCGGATCGTCTCTCCCGGTTGCTCTCCGACTTCATTGATTTCGCCCGCCTGGACGCCGCCCGATGGTTGCCGGTGGACGCGATCGAAGTGACGGGCGGCGCGATTGACCTGGCGGAGAATCATCCCGACAAGCCGGCCGACGTCCGGATCACCAGGAGCCTTCCGCGCGCGCCGGTGATGATCGATGGGGATTCGGACCTGCTGCACCGCGCCCTTTTCAACCTGCTGCTGAACGCGATTCAGGCGTCGCCTCCAGGCGGGAACATCTTCGTGGAGGCGGCGGAGCTGTCCCCGCGCCAGACGCCGATAGACGGAGCGCCTTTCCTGACGGGCGGTCTGGCGATCCGCATCAGCGACGAGGGCGGGGGAATCCCGGAGGACATTCGCAAGCGAATGTTCGATCCGTTCGTCAGCACCAAGCGGGGCGGGACCGGGCTCGGCCTGGCCGTCGTGCAACGAGCCGTTACCGCGCACAAGGGGCTGGTGCTGGTGGACACCACCGCCAGCGGCTCACGCTTCACCGTTCTGCTTCCGCGATCAACCAAGAGCCCCAATGGAGCCGGCAATGTCTGAGAACCCGACCTCGGTCCTCGTAATCGACGACGAGCCCGCGATCGTCGAGACCATGGAAATACTTCTCCGCAAGGAAGGGTACGCGGCTCACACCGC
Source organism: Gemmatimonadaceae bacterium (assembly GCA_035512875.1). GTDB lineage: Bacteria > Gemmatimonadota > Gemmatimonadetes > Gemmatimonadales > Gemmatimonadaceae > JALZIF01. Next base: position 1,475 of record DATKDD010000110.1, read on the forward strand.
CACCGACGGCAACGAGGGCATCAGCCGCATGGCGGCGCTGCGCCCCGACATCGTCATCAGCGACGTGCGAATGCCGACGATGAGCGGGCTCGACGTGCTCGCGGCGGCGCGCAGTCTGGACGCGGAGATGCCGGTGATTCTGATGACGGCGCAGGCGACGGTGCCGGCGGCGGTACAGGCCGTGAACGACGGCGCCTTCTATTTCCTGGAGAAGCCGTTCCCGAACGAGCAGTTGCTGGCGATCGTGCGGCGCGCGTCTGAGCACCGGCGCCTGCGCGCGGAGAACCGGACGCTGAAGGCGGAGATCCGGCGGCGCGAACACACCGGCCGTCCCGCGGGCACCAGCTCGGCGTGGCTCGAAGTGCTCAAGGTGGCAGAGACCGTCGCGCCCACCGAGTCGACAGTGCTGCTGCAAGGCGAATCGGGCACCGGTAAGGAAGTAGTCGCGCGCTATCTGCACGAGCTGTCCGCGCGGGCGCACGGGCCTTTTCTCTCGATCAATTGCGGTGCTTTGCCGGAGAGTCTGCTGGAGAGCGAGCTGTTCGGTCACGTGCGCGGGTCGTTCACCGGCGCGGTCCGCGACAAGCAGGGCCTCTTCACTGCCGCCGGCGCGGGGACATTCTTCCTCGACGAGATAGGCGAGACGACGCCCGCCACGCAGGTGAAGCTGCTGCGCGTGCTGCAGCACCGGGAAGTGATACCGGTCGGAGCGACCGAAGCCGTTCCCATCAATACCCGGCTGATCGCGGCGACCAACCGCGATCTGGAAGAAGAGATCCGGCGCGGGACGTTCCGGACCGACCTATTCTATCGCCTCAACGTTATCGCCATTCACCTGCCACCATTGCGACAGCGGCGGGAGGACATTCCCCTCCTCGCCGAGCTGTTCCTCCGGCGGACGGCGGAAGCCAACGGCGAGCAGCAGAAGACGCTGGATCCGGACGCCATCGAGGTGCTGCAGTCGTACGCCTGGCCGGGTAACGTGCGCGAGCTGGAGAACGCGCTCGAGCGCGCCGCGCTACTGACGAAGGGCGATGTAATAGAAGTAAAGGCGCTTCCGGAGCGGATCGTGGAGCGGCGCTCCGAGCCGCTCGCCGCGGAGCGCCAGGCGGCGAACCCCACGCTGGAGGTGATCGAGCGCGCGTACATCACCTGGATCCTGCAGCAGGAAGGCGGGAACAAGACCCGCGCGTCGGAAGCCCTCGGCATCGACCCGTCCACGTTGTACCGGAAGCTCGCGCGCTACGGGGGAAGTGCGGAGGATTTGGGACCGCAGTAGGGCGGTCAGTCCCTGGCGTCCAGCACCGCGATCCCCTGTTTGCCGGCGTATTGGATGATCCTGGCATCGCTGGTAACAAGTGTCCATCCATAGCTGTACGCCTTGGCCAACAGGAACCTGTCGGCTGGATCGGATGGCGGTTCCTCCGGCAGCGTGGTGCTGAGCAAGGCTACGGTGGAATCGAGTGACACTTGCTGCACGCCGGGCGTGGCGAGCCCGCGCTCGACCCACGCCGCGACATGCATCGTCAAGCCGAGGCGTTTCTTTCGCGACAGAACTCCCACTTCCCAGACCGAAATCGCGCTCACTCTAAGGCTACGCTTGGCCGCGGACTCTTCGAGTGCCGCTCGCGCTACGGCAGAGACGCGCTCCATGGTGTTCGAAACCATCCATACCCAGATGTGGGTATCCAGGAGGAGCGTCTCGCCGGGATTCGAGTGGGGAGAGCGAATCATTCGTCCGCTTCCCATTTTTCGCCGGTAGGCGCAAGGGGGTCATTGAAATAAAGGACCGTGCCCGCAAGCGAGCCGAAGACCGGTTCGGAATTTTCGTCGAGCGGGACGACCTTGCACACGGGGACTCCTCGTTTGGTGATAGTTACCACGGCACCTCGCTCGCGGACACGGTCCATGAGCTCGAGGCATTTTGTTTTGAACTCGCCGGCGGGCATGGTGATGTGAAGCTCGTCGGAATCATGTGCGCGTCCGGTACCGCGCTCTTTCGGCGGTGGACTTTTCATGTCATCAAACTATGGTCATACGACCATGGTCACAAGCCTCTTTCCGGAGAACGAAGTCCTGCAAAATGCGAGACACTGGGCGAAATGCGGTAACCCCTGCGTGTGAAATCGGGATCTACATTCAAGCTAAGTGCTTGCGGCGACAGCACTTCATGTGTGTGGGGTTTCTGGCCCCGGCGTTGCCTTACCACTGGGCGACCGGTACGCCTGAACTCAGTGGCTGCCGAACCCTCCCATTGGAGAGCTCTCATGCAGAACAGGAAACGGAAAGGCTTCACGCTCATCGAACTTCTGATCGTCGTCGTGATCATCGGCATTCTGGCCGCGATCGCGATCCCGAAGTTCGCCAACACGAAGGGCAAGGCGTACAAGGCGGCCATGAAGGGCGACCTGCGTAACCTTGCGACCGCGCAGGAAGGCTACGCGGCCGACAACGCCGGTGCGTACAGCACGGACCTCGTCGCCTTGAACTTCACGCCTTCGACGGGCGTGACGGTTGTCGTCCAGGAGGCCGGTGCGCCTGGCTGGGTCGCCGAGGCGACGCACAGCGCACTACCGGCTGCCGAGAAGTGCGAGATGTATATCCAGAACGGCGCAACCAAGCCGGTCTCCGCCGATCTGGCGACGGCGTCCGGCGAGCCCAAGTGCGCATAGTCCTGATCTGACAATGGGAACGGCCCGTCCCGGCATACGGCCGGGCGGGTCCTGCCCATCGCGGAGCCATTCGGGTTCGGTCCCGCAGGTCAGCAACCGACGACAATCATGCAATACCGACGAGCAGGTTTCACTCTCATCGAGCTACTGATTGTCGTCGTCATCATCGGGGTACTCGCCGCGATGGCGATTCCCAAGTTCGCGAACACGAAGGAGAAGGCCTACTTCGCGACCATGAAGGGCGATCTCCGCAATCTCGCCACGGCTCAAGAGGGGTACGCGGCCGAAAACAATGGAGCGTACGCCGAGGGAACGGCTACTGGACCCGCAGCACTGCCCGGGCTTAGCTACGCGCCGTCGAGCGGAGTCACCATGGTGGTCACGAACACAGGGCTGGGGTGGGCCGCGATTGCCTCGATGGATGCACCACGGACCACCGTCAAGTGCGGGATGTTTATCAACAACGACGACCCGCCGACTCCGCCTGGCGGTGACAACCCTGCCACCACGAACGGCGAGCCTAAGTGCGGTAGCTAGTGCCCTGCGCGCGCTGACGCGCGAGGATCGCCTGGGAGCCTTTTTTCTGTAACTGAGCGGACCCGAGGCAACCAAAGTACAGCGCTCACCGTGCCC
>DATKDD010000111.1:0-2745 GCA_035512875.1 Gemmatimonadaceae bacterium
CTCCACCATGGCGCGTACCGAGCGGGCGTCGCTCACGTCCGTGACGATGCCGAGCGCGCGCTCACCGGCGTCGAGCTTGCCCGCCGCCGCCACGGGATCGGCGACGTCGGCCACCACCACGCGCGCGCCCTCGGCGAGAAAGCGCCGCGCGTACGCGAAGCCGATGCCCGCCGCTCCTCCCGTGATGACCGCGACCTTGCCGGACAGACGCATGTATCCGAGAGCATAGACTTCCGGGCGGGAGGCGTCAACGCAGCGCCGGGCCCGCGTGCCGGCATCAAGAATCGATATCGCGGGCATCATGATGAACGGGCCACGACGGGTCGTGCTCCCGTGGCTCAGTCTTGCCGCGTTCGTTCGGATCAGCCCATCAGCGCGGTATCGACACGCAGCGGCTCCAGGCCGCGTGTCTGCCGGATCTCGTTCACGCGCTCGACGACCGACACTTCCACATGTGCGACCGGCCCGGCAACGGCGTACGGGGCGGAGAGGACGAGCAGGAGGAGGACGAGAGGGGCGACCACGGTGTGGCCTTCGCCACCACCACGTTGGCGCGTGTGTCGAAGCTCTCCGAGGGCAGGCCACGGGCGGGGCCTGGACGCGGCCGAGCTCGTGTCGCTCGTCCGCACCGGCGTGAAGAAGATCGTCGCCCTGATCTCACTCAATCCACAACGCTTGACGATGGCTCGCAACGCGAGCCCCGTGATTTCCGCTCATAGCGTTTGCGTGTCTGGCTACGCATGCCGACATACAGGCGGCCTCGCGAACGCATTACGACCTGTGCGATGCGATCTTCTCGGATGTCAGCTGCGTTTCAGCCCGTCGCGCCACGCGATGGCTTCGAGTTCAACCCGGACTGCGTCTTCGACGGCAATCACAGGTCGCGCCTGAAATTCAAAGGCAGGGAAGGTCGAGCATGCCTTGTGAACCGCCAGCGGATCGTCGCAGTCCACCAACATATGGCCACCCCACTCGCCTACTCGCACTACGAACAACTCGATCTTGAATCCGGCAGGCGCCTTCCATTGACCGAACACCTCAAGTATCCGCTTCTGAGCATTCTCGTACTCCACAGGCGAACCTTGCGGGCGTTCGAACCAGCTGATCATGTACTTCATCGCCATCCTCCTTTGTGTTGGTCCTCTGCACGATTGCCGTCTGGACGGGCTAACGTTCGGCTTCAGGCGCGCGCCATCTGTGGCGCATCGCACTGAACGCTGCTGTTCGGTGGCATGCGTACTTGAGTTACCCCATCTCGCAAATGCCGCAAAGGGGAATAGCGATCACTCAATCACGCGGTCGGCGCGCAACAGAATCGACCGCGGGATCGTCAACTCAAGCACTCTTGCCGTTTTCTGGTTGACGACCAAGTCAAACCGCGTGGGCAGCTCGATCGGCATCTCCGCTGGCTTCGCACCCCGCAGGATCTTGTCGACCTGTGTGAGGCTCTGCAGGACGGTGGCTAACGGATCGGAGCCGTAGGAAAGAAGCGCGCCCGCGTCGACAAAGCCGCTTTCGATGAATGCGCTGGGCAGGCGTCCGTGGTTGGCGAAGTCGATGATCCGCTTTGCCTCTCGTACAATGAGCGGCGACGAGGACACGATAAGCGCCTGCGCGCCGGAGGCGGAGATTGCGGAGAAAGCCGCATCGAGATCTTCGGCCGTGTCCACGAAGTGCCCGCTCAATTCGAAACCGATTTTGCGCGCCTCCGATACCGGCACTTCCCTATTCGGCTTCCAGACCCCGCCATCCACGGTCGTGTAGATCGAGGTTCCCGGATCGATGCCGGCGATGCGTTGTGCGCCGGGCAGGATCTTGCGGAGGAATTCGAGGCGCTTGAGATACACCTCGAAGCCCGCCGTGGAAGCGACGCCGGTTACGTTGCCGCCGGGCCGCGCGAACGATGCGCCAAGGCCTAGGTCAAGGGGTACGGCGACACGGACGAAAACGATCGGGATCGATTTCGTCGCGCGCGCCGCCGCGACCGCCGCCGGCGGACTTATTGCCCAGATTCCATCCACCTTCTTTCTGACAAGCTCTGCGGCAAGCTCGGGCAGCCGCTCGGTCCGCCCGGCGGCGTGCGCGCGTTCAATGATGAGAGTCTTGCCTTCGATCCAGCCAAGCTCTTGCAGACGCTTGGTTATCGGACTTGCGGCGATCTGCTCGCTCGTTGGTGCGGAACCAAAACTCAGAACTCCGAGTACGGGCAGCAGTTTCTTGGCCTGTGCCCGGGCCACGCGCTGCGTCGCGAGCGCTGCACCCACGGCAATCAGGAACCGCCTGCGTCCGACAAGGCTCATTGCGCTACTTACTCCATGCCACCGAACGACTAAGCTCAGCAGCGGCGGGCACCGGTGAGCTATGAAGTCCCAGAAACGAATCACGCCCCGCCGTCTGCGGCAGCGTTTGGTTCGGTGCCATCGCGTTCATGGTGCTTGATTGCTGAGCGCAGGAAGATTGTGCGCGACTCGCTCCACCGCGCGCTTGCCTTCCTTGATCGCTTCCTTTGCCGGCGCTTCGACTGGAGGATGGGCACGCGGGTGACGCCCCAGGATGTCAGAGCCGAGGTCGACTGCGATCACAACGTCGGCACCCATCGCGCATGCTAGCGATACCGGCACGGGGTTAACGAGCCCGCCGTCAACCAACACCGATCCCTCGCGCAGCGCCGGCGCGAATAATCCGGGCAGGGCGATAGAGGCCCGCACCGCGTCGAGCGTCGAGCCATGGCGCAGCCAGACCTCC
>DATKDD010000112.1:0-3204 GCA_035512875.1 Gemmatimonadaceae bacterium
TCCTGACAAAGGTCACAGCTGATCCTCACGCGCTGAAGCTCCAGGATCTGGTCGAGCGGGTCCTATCGGGCCCGGGCATGCTCGACCCCGACGTGCGACGAGCGATCGCCGAGGACACAGAAGTGGTCGAGCCCCTCGCAGCGTACGTCGACAAGGTCGCCCGGCACGCGCACCAGATCACCGACTCGGATGTCGAGGAGCTCGGCCGCGCCGGCTACTCGGAAGACCAGATCCTGGAAGCCACGATCAGCGCGGCTCTGGGTGCGGGTGTACGTCGGCTCGAGACAGGCCTCGACGCGTTACGGGCGGCGAGACCGTGAGGCTGAAAATCCTAACGAGCGGGCACCCGCGCGCGATGCGCGCGATGTTCGCCGTCGGCCGGCTGCTCAGGCTCGAGGTGCCCGATATGGGCCGAATGCTGGTGTACCGGCCGCGCTTCTTCGGCAGGCCCTGGGGAAACCTAATGCAGAGTGTGATGCGCGGCCGATCAGACTGGAGTCCGGGCGAACGGGAGCTATTCGCGGCCTTCACGTCCGCGCAGAATCGGTGTCCTTTCTGAATCAAGACGCACGGCGCGGTCGCGTCGTCGTACATCGGCGAGGAGTTAGCCGCGGCGGTACTCACGGGAGGGAACCAGGCGTCGCTGCCAATCAAGCTGCGTGTGACGCTGCAGTTCCTCGAGAAGCTGACGCACTCGCCGGAGAGAGTGAATGCGGAGGACGTGCTTGCGCTTCGGAAGGCGGGACTGAGCGACCTCGCCATCCGCGACGCCGTCTACGTCTGTTCGATGATGAACGTGATGGACCGGCTGGAGCATGCCTTCGCCTTCTCGACAGCGGGCGTGGGGTTGAGCGCCAGATCTCTTCGCTGGATTGGGTACAAGATGTTCTAGGACGGATGCGCGGCCGTTCTTGAGCGAGGAAGAGGACCTGACCCAGATCAGAACTCGTGAGGGCCGGTAGGCCGATTTTCAAGGACAACCCGAGATGCGGTCCCTGCGTACGGATGAAATCGCCGAGATCAGCGCTCATAAAGCAGCATCGCCGGTTGTCCTTGTCAGTCCAGCGTCGCGAGGGACGAAACACCTAACTACGCCGCCCGGCGCAGCAGGTCGAGCCCGCCGTCGCGGACGCGCAGAGTGCGGACCGAACGCGGCTGCGGATAGCGGGTTCGAATCCCGTCTTCCGCTCCGTTACGACACCTAGCGACGCCGCCGCGAAAACGACGCTCAGCAGCCGCGGCACGTGCTATACACAGGGGCGAAGTTCGGCAACAGGAGGTGGCGACATATGGACCAGCGGTACGCCTCCGACGCTACGAGGGCTGCGAAGCTCTAGCGGCTAGCCGAACCACGCGAACCTAGTCTCCCGAGCTCGCCGGCCCTCCGGCACTCCCATCGACTTGCGCTCGAGGAGATAACTGTGCATTTCGAGTCGTCGACCTTACGCGAGCTCGGCTGGAGCTCGTTCTTCGATGAACAGTTCGGCGCGCACGCCGCGGCGGGCCTCGCGCCCGCACGCATCGCCGTAGAGCATCGCGGCGCATACGTCATCTATGGCGAACCCGGTGAGCTCGTCGCCGAGCTCGCGGGAAAGATGCATGGCGACTACGTCCGGCACGATCCCGGCAAGCTCAAGTTCGCGCCGCGTGTCGCAGCGCACCTACCCGCGATCGGCGACTGGATCGCGGCGAGCGTGCGGGCCGATGAAGGACGAGCGACGATCCACGCGACCCTGCCGCGCCGCACGCATTTCTCGCGCAAGCAGCCGTGGAATCCGACGGAAGAACAGGTGCTCGCGGCGAACATCGACACCGTCTTCGTCGTGTCGGCGCTCGCGGCGGCCACGGACGTTCACGATCCACGCAACCTCCGGCGGCTGGAGCGCTTCCTCGCGATGGCGCACGAGAGCGGTGCGCGACCGGTACTCCTTTTAACAAAGGCAGATCTGCGCTCCGACGCACGGGAGCAAGCGCGCGCTCTCGGCGTACTCGGTGTCGAGGTTGTCCTCACGAGTGCGCTCGCGCGTGAAGGGCTCGTGTCGCTCGAGCCATATCTCGCCGCGGGGCAGACCGCAGCCCTCATCGGCTCGTCGGGCGCCGGCAAGTCGACGCTGATCAACGCAATCCTTGGCGCCGACCGGCTCGCCACGAGCGAGCTCGCTCGCAACGGGGTGGGCAGGCACAAGACTGCTCACCGCGAGCTCGTGCGGCTTCCGACGGGGGGCCTCATGGTCGATACGCCCGGACTGCGCGAGATCCAGCTCTGGGACGCGGAGGATGGGTTCGCAGGCGCGTTCGCGGATATCGACGCGCTCGCGTCGAGCTGCCGCTTCCGGGACTGCAGCCATGTGTCGGAGCCGGGCTGCGCTGTGACCGGCGCGATGGAGAGCGGAGTCCTGGACCCCGGTCGGCTCAAGAGCCTCCGGAAGCTGCAACGCGAGCTCGAGCACCTCGAACGGAAGCAAAGTGTTCGCGGCGCCGCGGACCGAAAGCACATGTACAGATCGCTGGCACGGGCCTCACGTCAGAGGCGGCCGTAGCACAAGTCGGTTACTGGCGAACCGCGAGCGCCAGCCGCGGATCGCCGCTACGGTGGCATCGCGGCGAGTGCAGCCATCACGCTGACCGTTCCTCTGGACGAGCCGGCTCTGGCGCGGGCAGTGCGCACGCTCGCGCGCGCGGAACCTCGTTTCGCGCACATCGTGAAGCGGCACGGTCCGCCGCCGCTCAAGCCGCGCGATCCCGGGTTGCAGACACTGGTGCTGCTGATGCTCGAGCGGCAGGTCTCGCTCGCGCAGGGTCGCGCGATGTACCAACGGAGAGTGGTCGCGGGTTCGAATCCCGCGTGTTCGCGATCCTCTCCGCGACCAGCGACGCGGTAGCAATCGGCCACTGTTATCACATTTGAGCTGGGCTGCGCGTTAGAGGCGTGGTATTCGGTAGAGTTCGCACCCGTCTGGTCGGGTAGACATCGCTTTTCGATGTGCTCACAGAGCAGCGATTTCGTAAACCGCCGGCCGGCAATTCGAGTCAGCCCGTCGGCTCCGTCTTAGTCCGCGGGGTAGCGTCATCGCGGGGCCGGACGTGGGTGCGCATCATTCCGGCTTCCATTCAAGTAGGACCAGGGTCCGCTGGGCGCCGCGAGGTGCGTGCTAATTTGCGATCCGTGCACCGGCGCTTCGGGATTCTCACCTTCGCCACAGG
>DATKDD010000113.1:0-3380 GCA_035512875.1 Gemmatimonadaceae bacterium
GTCACGGAGAAGCCGGGGCGGATGCGGATCGTCTCGGCCAGCGGTCAGGTGGGACAGCCGATCGAGGGTGTGCCGGCGGTGGATGCGAGAGGGCAAGGGGGGCTGCTCGACGTCGCGCTGAGCCCGAGCTTCGACGCCGACCAGACGGTGTTCTGGAGCTACTCCGAGCCTCGTCAGGGTGGCAACGCCACCAGCGTCGCTCGGGGCGTTCTATCGGATGACCGGCGGCGGCTCGAGCAGGTGCAAGTGATTCTGCGGGCGATGCCGACGTACAACGGAACCAGTCACTTCGGCTCCCGCCTGGTGTTCGGATCCGACGGGAAGCTTTTCGTCACGTTAGGTGACCGGTCGGCCGCCAGCATGCGCGCGCAGGCGCAGCAGCTCGACAGCCACATGGGCAAGGTCCTGCGGATCAATCCGGACGGATCTGTTCCCAGCGACAATCCCTTCGTTGGCCAAGGCAATGCGCGAGCCGAAATCTGGTCGCTCGGCCATCGTAATGTGCAGGCCGCCGCGCTGGATGATCAGGGGCGGCTGTGGGTGGTGGAGCACGGCGCGCGGGGCGGAGACGAGCTGAATCTGATCGAGAAGGGGAACAACTACGGATGGCCGGTCCAGGCGTATGGGGTGGAATATTCGGGGAATGCGATTCCTAACGCGTCTACCGCGCCGTCGGGGATGGAGCAGCCTGTCTACTACTGGGATCCGGTGATCGCGCCCTCGGGCGCGCAGTTCTACACGGGGAGCGCCTTTCCCGAATGGCGCGGCAGCCTGTTGATCGGCGCTCTGAGGGAGCAGCGGCTCGTGCGTCTGACGCTGGAGAATGGACGCGTGACCGGGGAGGAGCACCTGCTCACCGAACGGGGCCAGCGCGTGCGTGACGTGCGGCAGGGACCGGACGGCGAGCTGTACGTCGTGACGGATCAGTCGAACGGGGAACTGTGGAGGATCGCGCCCGGCAACTGAGCGATGTGGCTGCGAGTTTGCGGCGGCTTTGTCGTTCCGGGCCCGATTCGATGCGTCATGGGCATCTGGGTGGGCGGGCAGGCGGATTTATATGGTTCAGTCTAGTATACGTCGACTAAACCGCGTCGCGGTAGTGGTATGCGAGGGACAGCTGAGGGTGGGCTGTCCCTGTCGTTTTGTGAGAACAGGCGTTAGGGTCAGAGCGATTCCACGGTGCTGGCGGGTTTCTCTCACTCCGAGGCAGACATGTCCGCTCTCACACCCATCGATCGGATGCGCAACGGACATGCAGGCACGCGGACTCGCCGCGCGCTCGCAGAAGTCGTACCTGGATGCGGTGAAGTCACTCGCCAAGTTCTGCGGTCGACCGCCGACAGAGCGGTGGCCTCGCGCCCGATGGGGAGACCTGGTGCGCAGCGCGCGCGGATTATCTGGTCCCCGTGCGAGCCTCGAGCACCGGCGACTGGCCGTCGGTGTCAGTCCCAAGAACGGCCGAAACCACCTCCCACACCACTACGGCACTCGCCCGCGAGGACCAGGGGGACGCCTGTGGATGGTTGACGCAGCGCCGATTCACGCCAATACTACCCACCTAGCGACGAATCCCACGGCGAAAACTCCATAGCGCCGAGCGACTGGATGCCAAGGCGGTTCAGTTCATCGGAGCATGTGCGTGGGCTCCGCGCCGCAAGGATCCTAGTCGTTCTAGTCGTTATGCGGACGCATGAGATGAGGATGGCAACACGCCGCTTCAGCATCTTTCTGAACGTGTACTTCCTCGCCGTGTTTGTCGGCATCGGCGGCCTGCAGATGTATGGGGTCAACGCCGGAGTGCTGACGAGTTACGGGGCAGACCTCCTTGCACCACCCTGGATTTACCTCATGTTCCGCGGCGGCCGCTGGCGCATGGGTCCCTTGCGTGCGCTCCTCCTCGTCTTCTGCGGATGCCTGGCTTGGGAGTGGGCGCAGCGCTACGACTTCTCCGGGACGCCGCTCGCGATCACCCGCGGAACCTTTGATCCGCTGGATATCCTTGCATACGCCACAGGGTTGCTCGTGTGCTACGCCGTTGATGTCCTCTGGCTGACGCCGAAGGGGCTCATGGCGGCTCGACCAGGGGCCCCAGCAGCGGACGATATCGCCGGCGCAGGGAGTGCGGCTTGCCCGAATGACAATGTGCCCGGCGCCACATAACGAGTCGTCGCACCTGACGGTCCGCTTGCGCGGCCCGCAGGTGAACGCCGGGACGTTGGGCGGAAGCAGGAAGAATCCGGGGATGGCGAGCATGACACCTGTTGACGTGGCGCTTCAGTTCGTCGAAGCAGTCAACGCGAAAGACCTGCAGGGCATCGCGACTCTGATTACGGATGACCACCGGTTTGTCGATTCGCTCGGTGCAGTAGTCGTGGGTGCCGAGAAGATGCGAGAGGCGTGGGAGGTGTACTTCCGGTTGGTGCCTGACTATCGGGTTGAGGTTCGCGAGACCCATTGTAATGGGCAGGTCGTAGTGCTCCTGGGTGCTGCGCGGGGGACCTACACCTCAGATGGTACTCTTCGCGCGGAGAACGCGTGGGAAACACCCGCAGCATGGCGGGCCCTTGTCAGAGGCGACCGCGTAGCAGAGTGGCATGTCTATGCAGACAACGAGCCGATCCGTCGGAGGATGGCGGCACACTCCGCCCAACACGACGAGCGGCCGCGTGATCGTGGCCAGGCGCTGCATGGGACGGGCTACGAGCATGGCGACCCCTTCGGGGTTGGCCAGGGCGATGCGCTTCGGCACCAGTTCGCCGATGATGAGCGACAAAAAGGTGATGATCGCGACGATTCGAACGAACGCGACAGTTTCCGCGTACGGCGCGATCCACCCGATCCGTGAAATGGACTCGGCGGAGTGGATGGACAGCCTTGCGCCGCCGAAAGCCCCAGCCAGAATTCCCACCAGCGTGATGCCGATCTGTACAGCCGAGAGAAAATCGGTAGGCTCACTCTTGAGCGCGGCCGCGGCCCGGGGCCCGCCTGTCACCCCCGCGACCCGGTGAGCGAGGCGCGATTGGCGCGCAGTTACGACGGAGATCTCCGACATAGCGAAGCGGCCGTTTGCCAGCACGAGCAGCAGAGTAGCCAAGCTCTCGAACAGGATCATAGAAGTATGGGGATAAGAGACGTTTGGCCCGTTTTTGGAACAATTGTTGACTAATTATTGCGGCCTGTGGCACACGATGCGCCACGCGCGCTCCTGATCGCCGGCCCCGGTCCCGGAACGCATCGCACGCACCAGGCTCGACCAGGTCCCACTCATCCAGCCCCGGGAATTATCTTCAATCATGACGTACCAACTAATCGCAGTCGATGCAGCGGAGGGGGTGTTGACGATCACGTTCAACCGCCCCGACGTTCTCAACAGCTTCAAC
>DATKDD010000114.1:0-3155 GCA_035512875.1 Gemmatimonadaceae bacterium
GCGATGGAGGTAGCCGAAGGAGCCGCGAAGATGTCCGGCACCACGCTCGCCTCCACGCGGATGATCGGTTCGGCGTGGCCGCGCCATTTCAACAAGCCGATCGCCGAGGCGATGTACGAGAACATCAAGGTGGTGGGGCTGCCCAAGTGGAGCGAGGCGGACCAGACGCTCGCCCGCGCCGTGCAGGAAGTGGTGGGCTCGAACGCCTCGGGACTCGACACATCTTTGAACGAGATCGGCACCGGCACGCCCGAGAACCGGAACTACGGCGGCGGCTCGGATGACATCGGTGACATCTCGTGGAACGTGCCGACGATTACGCTCAGCTTCCCGTCGAACATTCCAGGGTTACCCGGACACAACTGGTCGAGCGGAATCGCGATGGCGACGCCTATCGCGCACAAGGGCGCGACCGCCGGCGCCAAGGCCACGGCGATGACGATGCTCGACATTCTCGCCAAGCCGGCGCTGGTGGAAGGAGCGTGGAGCTACTTCAGGACCGTGCAGACCAAGGACATTCAGTACGAGCCGCTGATCCGTCCCACCGACAAGCCGGCGATCGAAATGAACGAAGGGATAATGGCCAGGTACCGCGAGCAGATGCGGCCGTTCTATTATGACCCGACAAAGTATTCCACGTACCTGGAGCAGCTGGGGATCGAATATCCTACGGTGAAGAAGAAAGACTGAGGAGTTGCGAGTTGCGAAGGCGAACCAGGTGCGAAGTGCGAAGTGCGAAAGCGACAGGACACTGCTCTAAGCGAAACGCATCCGTCTCATTCGCGCTTCGCGCTTGATTTGCTCTTTCGCAATTCGTCCTTCGCCCTTGGTTTCCCCCTCTCGCAACTCGCAATTCGCAATTCTGAGATCATCTTTCCCGAACGACTTTCCCAAGTCCTTCCAGCATTCTCTCCGTATGCTCGGGCCTGGTGCGCGGGTTCATGATCGTGACCCTGAACACGCGCTCGCCGCTCACCATCGTCGTGGTGATCCAGCCGGCGCCGGAGCGGTTATAGCGGTCACGAGCGAGCTGGGTGCGGGCATTGCGGCCGGTTGAATCGTGAGGCATGGAGTCGCAGGCAGAGCGAAAGCAGAGGATGTTCGACTCCGGCTCGTGAAGAGCCTCGAAGTCGCCGCGGTCGGCGATCTGGGCGTTCAGCGTTGCCGCGGCGGCGCAGAGCCGGTCGTACAGCTCACCTAACGCTATTGCGCCGTGACGCTGGAGCGCCACCCAGAGCTTGAGCGCGTCGCCGCGGCGTGAGCACATGAAACTGCGCACCCCCTGATCGACGATGCGCTCCCCCTCGTCGGCATGGAACAGGTAGGGAGCGCTCTGGGCGAAGGCGCGCTCGAGTCGCCGCTCGTCGCGCACGAGAAGCATGCCGGCAGGGAGCGGCAGTAGCATCATCTTGTGCGCGTCCCACGCCATCGAGTCGGCGCGCGCCAGCCCGCGCAGCCGATGCCGATGCACCGCGGACAACAGCGCCGAACCGCCGTGTGCCGCATCGATGTGAAGCCACACCCCTTCGTGCTCGCAGATCGAACCGATATCCTCGAGATCGTCGAAGGAGCCCGTCGCGGTGGACCCGCTCGTAGCGACGACCGCCATGACAGTGCGTCCGGCAGACCGGGCATCGCGCAGCACCGCTTCGAGCGCGCGCGGATCCATGCGGTAGTCGCGGCTCGGGATCGGGACCGCGGAGCGCACGCCGAGGCCAAGCTCTCCGACCGCACGCATCACCGCGTAATGCGCGTGCTCGCCGCACAGTACCAGCGGAGGGTTGCTGCCGATGCCGTCGTTCCAGGCGTTAGGAAGGACCGCCGCCCGTGCCGCGAGCAGGGCGGTGAACGTCGCCTCGGTACCGCCCGACGTGAACGTCCCACCCGCCTCGGGCCCGAAGCCGGCAAGCTCCGTCATCCATCGGATCACGCGCGTCTCGAGCGGCGTAATGACCGGCGACATCTCCCACACGGCCACCGACTGATTCATCGCCGATATGAGGGCGTCGGCCCAGATCGCGGCCGGGAGCGGCGGCGATACCTGATGCCCCATCGCCATGGGATGCGCCAACCGGTTTGCGTCGCGGAGGACATCGCGCTCGATGCGGGACACCAGATCCGCCAGCGGCGTGCCGGTTGTCGGCAGCGGCTCGTCGAACCGCGCAGCTATGTCTGCGACGGCGAGGGGCGTGGATACGGGTCCGGTCCCGTCGTACGCCTCGCTCAGATACCTTGCAGTGAGCGCGGCGAACTGGGAGCCGGCAGCAGCCGCGGCGTCATCGTCGAGGGCTGCAAGCAGATCGGTCATGTTGATTGCGGAGGATGGAGAGCGTATAACATAACCGGCCGGCGCGCGCGGTCCCCTGCCGCGACCGGCATCACTCGTCGAGCGAGGGTCAGCCCATGCTAAGCGCCGCGCGGATAAAAACGCATCCGATTCATCCGATGTTGGTTGGCTTTCCGATCGCCTGCTGGACATTGAGCGTCGCCGCCAACCTGTACGCCGCCTATGCCAACACGCCGCACTTCTTCGGCTACTACCTGGCCGCTGCCGGGTGCGTAACCGCGCTGGTTGCGGCGATCCCGGGCTTCATCGACCTGTTTGGCGCGATCCCCGCCAGCCATCCGGCACGTGCGATCGGCTGGCGCCACGCAGTGCTCAATCTGATTGCGCTAGCGCTGTTCGCGGTCAGCGTCGCGGTCCGGCCCAACCCTTCGTCCATGACGTACCTGGCGTACGGCACCGCGCTCGCCGGTCTCGCCGTCCTTGCCGTGTCCGGTTGGTTAGGCGGCACGCTGGTCTATGACCATCGCGTGGGGGTGCCCGAAGGGGTGGAAAGCGCCAGCCGGGCGACGCGTGGAGGGACCGCCTCACCGTGAAGCTCGGCGTGCCGGGCTTCCTATGAGAATATGGCGAAGCGTCGTCCTCCTGTCCTTGTTGAAATTGAGCAACCGTGTTTCGCGCTGTTGATCAACATACGTGGCATCTGAAGGACGACTCTCCGAGATGTCTGAAGAACTCAGGAATATCCGACGTTAGCCCCACCAGCCCGAAATCTCTGCGTCCTCCGCGAAACCTCCGCGACCTCCGCGTTAAAAGTTGCGGAGTTGTGAACGGCAGCAATCCCTGACCACCCACTCGAATGCCGGAAGAC
>DATKDD010000115.1:0-2068 GCA_035512875.1 Gemmatimonadaceae bacterium
GGCGTCGCGGGCCTCGACGCGTACCGGGAGATCTACGCCGACGCTCGCCTGTGGGTGAACGAAGGGTGGCTCGATTACCTGACACCGCAGTTATACTGGCGCGCCAGCGCTCCGGCGCAGCCTTACGACAGGCTGCTCGAATGGTGGATCCAGGAGAATCGACACTCGCGGCACGTGTGGCCGGGCAATTTCACCAGCCAGGTGGGCAGTCCCAAGGCACAGTGGCATGCCGGGGAGATCCTCGATCAGATTCGCCTTACGCGCGCTACGCCTGGCGCGCTGGGCAACGTGCATTTCAGCATGCGGGCGCTGATGGAGAATCGCGGCGGTCTCAGCGACTCCCTCTCCGCCGGACCGTACGCGCACGCGGCGCTGGTCCCGTCATCCGCATGGCTAGGTGAAAAGGTGCCGCCGGCACCCTCGATCGAGGTGGGTGCCGATGCGGAAGGCTCCTGGATCAACATCACTCCGCGAGACGATGTTCCCGTGCGCTTCTGGATCGTCCACCTTCGCATCGGGGGCGCCTGGCACCTCCTTCCACTTTCCGGCGACCGCCGCCGCGTGCCGCTGGCGCCCGGTACCGACCGCGCCGTTGTCTACGCGGTGAGCCGCACCGGTGTAGAAAGCGCGTGGGCGTCCGGGAACATTCCGCGCTCGGTGGGGGGCGCTGCGGCCGCGAGTCCTTGACCGGAGGCCGCACGGTGCGAAAGTCAGTCCAACGCACCCTTCGCCTGTCGATCGTCTGTCTCGCCGTCGTAATGCTTCCGGCGAGCACGTCAGGCCAGCTCCCCGCACAGGTCCGTCCTCATCTTGACTGGCAGAGTGCCGAAACACGGCACTTCGTCTTTCACTACCCGGCCGAGATGGAGCGGTGGACGCTCGACGTCGCGGAGCGCATGGAAGCGGTACACGACGCCGTATCGCGCTATGTAGGCTGGGCACCCCAGCATCGCGTGCACGTCATCGTCGATGATCCGACGAACGTCTCGAATGGATCGGCGTGGCCTCTGCTCGGTATGCCGGCGATTCTCCTCTGGCCAACGCCTCCGGATCCCACCTCCACGATAGGCCATTCGCGCGACTGGGGCGAGCTCCTCGCCGTTCATGAGTATGCGCATCTCGCACACCTGACGAGGCCCCCTAGAAATCCGCTGCGCCGGTTCCTCTTCTCGCTGCTGCCGGCCACCCCGGGTCCACTCACTCTCGCGGCACCTCGCTGGGTGTTCGAGGGTTATGCTACCGTGGTGGAAGGCGCGCTGACCGGAAGCGGCCGCCCGCATAGCGTGCTTCGTCCGGCGCTGCTCCGGCAGCGTGCACTCGAGGGACGGCTGCCTTCCTACGGCCAACTCGACAACATGGAGGGATTCCAGGGCGGAAGCATGGCCTATTTGGCAGGCTCCGCCTATCTGGAGTGGCTTTTGGGGAGAAGCGACGACTCCGCGCTCGTTCATCTCTGGCGACGAATGAGCGCCCGTCAGAGTCGGGGCTTCGGTGAAGCATTCGCCGGAGTGTTTGGTGACGCGCCCCAGGCGCTGTACGGCAGGTTTACCGCCGAGCTGACGGCCAATGCGTTCGAGGTCGAGGACACGCTGAAATCGGCCGGCCTCGTCACCGGTGATACACTGCTCTCGCTGAACCATGCCACCGGCAGTCCGACTGTCTCGCCTGACGATTCACTGGTCGCCGCCGTCGTGCGCTACCGGGATCGCCCCTCGCGGATAGTCGTGTGGCGAACTGCTGTAGACACGGCGGCCCTCCGGCGGCGGTCGGAGGCTCGCGAGCGGATGATCGCCGCCGATCCGGAGGACGTACCGGCCGTCACGATAGGTCCACCTCCCCGGCGCTTGGTGGCTGCGCTCGATCCAGCGCTCGGATCGCGATACGATGCGCCGCGCTTTTTCCCCGATGGCCGGCGGTTGCTGGTGACGCGCATGGAACCGCTCGGCGACGGCGCCTGGCGTGGAGATCTGAGCATCTGGTCACTCGATGATGGATCAGTACGCCGTGTGACGCGCCATGCGGGCGTGCGCGACGCGTCACCGACGAGCGATGGCGCGCGCGCCGTGGC
>DATKDD010000116.1:0-17503 GCA_035512875.1 Gemmatimonadaceae bacterium
CGCTACATACATATTCCGTTTTCGCCGGTGACTAGAGCGTAGGGGCCACACTCGTTCCCATCCCGAACACGATCGTTAAGCCCTACAGCGCCGATGGTACTCCGACCGAGAGGTCGCGGGAGAGTAGGCCGTCGCCGGCACCTCATTGCTTCGCCCCCGCATCGCTAACACGATGACGGGGGCGAAGTTTTTTTATTGCCCTTTTGCCAGTGACCAATTGCCCTCTCATCGGGTGCACCGTTATCGGCTAGCAGGCATCAATGTCGAAGGGTGGACAGATGAGGCGGATTTTGCGGATGAAGCGGATCGATCGCGTGTAGAATCGGGATCGATATCGTAGAGGGATCCCTCCGGAGACAGTTTCTGCAGTGTCTTGGAACAGCAAAAAAGACAACAAGAAAGACAAACTCGCGACTCGCGGACGATACTCGTTCATCCCGATCAGATCCGCCTCATCCGCCCAATCCGCCTCATCTGTCGCACCCTTCGACATTGATGCACCGTAGCCCGTCAACAGCACATGCCGTCCTTCCGCTTCAACGCGCCGACTCGTATGTTCTCCCGCTCATGACGCGCGCGGGAACCGTCTCGGTCGTCGGCAAACCTAACGCCGGCAAGTCCACCCTGCTCAACCGCATCATCGGGCAGAAGCTCAGCATCATCAGCCCCAAACCGCAGTCGACCCGGCAAAGAGTAGTCGGAATACACACCGCGGGCGACGTGCAAATGATCATCTCCGACACGCCCGGACTCCTGGACCCCACCTATCCCCTTCAGCACGCCATGCGCAGCATCGCGGTGCAGTCTCTAGGCGACGCTGATGTAATCATCTACATCTCCGACGCGTTCGATGGGCCGCCGCCCGACCTCGCCGAGGCCGCGCAGGCCACCATTCCGCGGAACGCGTCAGTCATCGACGTGATCAACAAGATCGACGCCCTCTCCGCTGAGAAACGCGAACAACTCCGTGCCGCCCGGCCCGATTCCCATTTCATCTCGGCCCTCACCGGAGAGGGGATCGACGAACTGCTGGCTGTGGTCGCCAAGAAGCTGCCCACCAGCCCCTTCCTCTACCCCGAGGACGACATCGGCACCCAGTCAACTCGATTCTTCGTCACCGAGCTCGTGCGCGAAACCGCCCTTGAGCAGCTGCACGAGGAGGTTCCCTACAGTATCGCCTGCGAGATCGAGGAGTTTCGGGAGGATCGGAGCCCGTGGTACATTCGAGCGGTGATCTACGTGGAGCGCGACAGCCAGAAGCGCATCCTGATCGGCCACAAAGGCTCGCAGATTCGTGATCTAGGGCAAGCGGCGCGCAAGAAAATTGAAGACCTTGTCGGCGAGCGGGTGTATTTGGATCTGTGGGTGAAAGTATTGCCCAATTGGCGACGGTCACCGCGAGATCTCAAACGATTTGGCTTCGAACTGCCGGAGGGTCCCCAGAGATGACACTTGCACCCGAACTGATTCAGATTCTCGTCTGTCCCAAGTGCAAAGGGGAGCTCGAGTATCGGGGCGAGGAGGCGGCGCTGCTCTGCCACAACTGTCGGCTTCGTTACGAAATCCGCGACGCCATTCCGATCATGCTGATAGATGAGGCGACGCCCTTCTAAGGTCGGTTCCGTACTCGGCCCCCTCCTGGTGGGGTGGCTGATGTCGGCGTCCTCCGTGGCGGCGCAGCTTGCCACCGAGGGTGCGACCTTCCTGCTGCTGCCCATCGGAGCCAAGGCGGTGTCGCTGGGACAGGCCGTGGCCGCGGAGCAGGGAGGCACCGAAGCAGTGTGGTGGAATCCCGCCGGACTGGCGCGTGCGCAAAAAAAGGAGATCGCCATCCACCACTACCAAACGATCATCGGTACGGGCGATGCCGTCTCCTTTGTTCTGCCCTCCGATCTGCTCGGCGTGCTTACGGGCTCGATCTTTCTGCTCGACATTGGCGAACAGGAGGTCACCGGTCCCGGAGGCTTTCAGATTGGCAGCATTCTGCCGCGGTTCCTTGTTTACGCCGCCACCTACGCGACCCCGATTGGTGGACGTGTAAACGCCGGACTCACCTACAAGGTGGTGCAATTTCGAGTCGACTGCACCGGCCAATGCGCCGGTGTTCCCGTGCTCTCTTCCACTGGAAGCGCTATCGATGCAGGGGTGCAGTACAGCGTACCCATTCCCGCTCCCATTTGGCTTGGCTTCGCCGTGCGCAATCTCGGTCCCAAGCTCCAGGTCAAGGACAGCGAGCAGGCCGATCCCCTCCCCACCCGGCTGCAAGTCGGTGCCACCTACCAGGTGACGCCGCTCGAACGATATGCTCGCGATGTCGACTTGCGGGTGAATGCCGACCTGATCGATGAGCTCAGCTTCGAGTCGCCGAGCGCGCGCCTCGGGGCCGACATCGGCTATCGGAAGTTTGCGTTCTTCCGAGCCGGATACGTATTCAAGGAGTTCGAGGGATCGGAGCAGTACGGGCCATCTATCGGAATCGGCTTGATGGCCGGCAGTCTGAATGTCGATCTGGCGCGACTTTTCGACGCGTTCTCCAGCGGGATCGGCGATCCCCCGACATATCTCTCGGTGAGGTACCTGTTTTAATGCGCACCGGCGCGGCGTTCGCCGTGCTCGGTGCTCTGCTACTCGGGCCGGATCTGCTTAAGGCGCAGTCCCGGCCCGTTTCGCCGTTTGCCCACGAGCATCCGCGAACCGAGCTGTCCGTCGCCCTGCATCCCGCCCTCGCCTCGCTGGGAAATCCCGACGCTCCCACGAGAGTACGCTTCGAACGATTTGGCGGTCAGGACCAGCCGATCGCCGCCCCCTGGTGGACGCCGCTCGCCTCGGCGGTGATTCCGGGAAGCGGTCAGCTCGTGATGCGGCAGAGGCGGGGCGTTCCGTATCTGGCGGCGGAGGCGTTCCTGCTCCTCCAATACTTCGAGGTGAGAAGCAACGCGCGGGAGTTCCGTAGCGAATACCAGCGGTTGGCCCAGGTGGCGCGCAGCTTTTTCACCGACCAGTTTCCGGCCGGCGACTTCGAGTACTACGAGCGTATGGAGCAGTTCGTGGAGAGCGGTGCCTACGATCTCGGAGTAAACGGTGCTTTCCAGCCGGAAGTCGACACCCTGACATTCAACGGGTTCACCTGGCGGCTAGCGAGGCGAACGTACTGGGAGGACCCTGACGTAATGCCGGAACTCGATTCCGAGGCGTATCGGCGCGCGGTTGATTTCTACGAGGAGCGGGCGGTACGGGACGAATTCCGCTGGTCATGGCAGAACGCGCAGCTGGAGCAGGATCTCTTCCGGCAGACGATAGAGCGCAGCAACGGCGCTTTCCGCAGAACTTCGCAGTACCTGGGAGTGCTCATTGCGAATCATGCGCTCAGCGCGATTGACGCGTTCGTGATGCTGCGGCTGAGTCGTGCGTCGGGACCCACGGGTGAGTATCGGATCGAAGGGCGGGTGCCCTGGGCGCCATTTGGGCGCGGAGGACTGGCGCAGGGGGCTGTCCCTCCGCGGGAATGACAACGCAGGGCGCCGTCGCGTTGCGCCTCAATGCACCGCTCGTCCATTGTGGACGATCGTAACGTGTGATGCCATCAGCATTTGAGGCATTTCTCCCTCGGTGGAACACCGGGGGGTGCCCTGAGGTCCGCCCAACGTGTCCCTGCCCACGGCTTTGCTTTTTCCGAGTGGCCACCTAACGCTTCCGCCAGCGATCCGCGCCTGGTTGGAGTCGTCGGAGGCGCCACTCCTCGTAGCCGCCACGGAGGATGAGCTGATGAGCGCGGCGCTTCGCGCGCTGCCATTGTGCATCGTGCTCGACGGCCGGAGCTCGGCAGATGTGCTGCCTGCATGCGTGCGCCTCAAGGCGGACGCGTTCTCGTCGATTGCCCCGGCGCTGGTGCTCGTGCCTGACGATGATGCTGCCGTCGCCGCCGCGCTTCGCGCCGGAGCAGACGAAGTACTTCGCGAATCCTGCACCGATGCGGAAATGGTGCTTCGGCTCGATGCCATGCGGCGCCGGGCGGAACGCGACCGGCAGGTGCAGCCCACGACCCTGCTTCCCGGGCCTCCGATGATCGAGCGCGAGATTCGGAATCGCCTCGGCGCTGGCGCGCAATTCGCCGTCTGTTACGCCGATCTCGACCATTTCAAGGAATACAACGATCGCTACAGCTTCGCCGAAGGCGATCGGGTAATCCGTATGGTGGCGCGGATCCTCCACGACGTGGTACTCGGCTTCTGCGGAGAGTCGGGTTTTGTCGGTCACATTGGCGGCGACGACTACATTTTCATCATACCGCCTGCGTTCATGCGTGAGGTGTGCGATGAAGTGATCGCGGTGTTCGATGCGCTCACTCCCTTGCAGTACTCCTCTCATGACAGCCGCGCGGGCTATTACTTTGGTAAGGATCGCAGGGGGCAGTTGCATCGCGTACCGTTAATGACCATCTCCATCGGGGTCGTGACCAACGAGCGTCGCCATTTCATCGACCCGGGGCAGGTAAGCGAGCTTGCCACCGAGATGAAGAGCTACGCCAAGACCCGGCCTGGATCGGTGTACGTAGTGGATCGCCGCCAGGATGGGGTTCCCGAGACGGAACCGGTGCTCGAGACGCAGTCCACCTCAGGTATAGACAAACCATGAATGTGCGGTGTGGAGATTGCGGCTCGGTGTTCCGAGTGGACCCGAGTCGTGTGCCTGACGCGGGAATTCGTGCCCGCTGTTCGGTATGTGGTGGAGTGATCCCCATAGGCAAGCAAGGGGCTATCGAAGATGATTTTGCAGCCCGGCTGCGCGTGACGCCGGCACGGGTCTCCGTGGTGGATCCGGAGCCTGGGGTCCGCGCGCCCGGCAGGTCGCCGGTGCCGGCCGCAAGCGTTCCGTCCGCGGCACCTGCCAGCCCTCCTGCTCCGCCGCCAGTGGCGCCTCGCGCATTCACGCCGCCGGCCGCGCCAACCAGACCCGCGATGCCGACACCCGCCACGCAGCCAGCTACGCGACCGTGGTCCGGCGCGCGCGCCGAGAATTCCGCCGCACTCAATCGATCTTCGCGGACGCCCCCGGTTGGAGTAGGCGTCGTTCCGCCGAAGGCGACGGCTCCGACGTCGGGCTCGCCTAACTTGGGTGAGCGGCCGGCGCCACCTCGTTCGGCGGGAACGCCGCCGCGTCCGGCGCCGATGCCACCCGCTTCGTCTCCACCGCCCGAGCCCTCGGCGGACCGTGGGACGGGCAGGGGGGGCAGAGCTCCCACCGCAGGCTCCGCTACCGCCGCGCCGCCCGCTCGTCAGGCACCGGCGAGCGAGGTGCGGCGTCCGATCAACCCGTTTCTTGCCAACGATCCCAATGCTCGCGCACGACGGCTGGCACGGGCGCTGGTCTCCGACATCGTGACATACTTCCCCGACAAGCACCGGGAAGGGCTGGCGCACCGCACGCTACCGCTGCTCTTCAAGGAGGAGATCAAGAAGAGCTACGAGGAATATCGCGAACAGGTAGGAACGGATTTCGCCGAAAGCACGACTCACTTCCAGGACGCACTGAATGAGATTCTCGCGCAAGGTGGAAAGGTCTTCTGACCTGACGCGGGGTAGAGCGCGTCCAGTGCGCTGAATATATTTCTGACGACATCGCCGAGCCGTCCGCCACTATCGTGCGCGACGGCTCGTGTGCTACACGGAGGAAGCGGGCATGACGGACACGGAACGCAGTCGGCGCATCGAAGAGCTCCAGGATCGGCTGGTGGAGCTGCGGAGGTTCCTTTGACCTGGATCGCAAGCGGGAGGCGCTGATCGAACTGGAGGCGCGAATGTCGGAAGCCGGCTTCTGGGATGATCAGGAGCGGGCGCGGGAGGTCATTGATCAGGTGAAGGCATTGCGGGGTTCCGTGGAGCCGTTCGACGCCCTCTCCGCAAGAACGCGCGATGCCGCCGAGCTCGAGGTGATGCTGGCCGGGGACCCTGACCTGGCCATGGAGCGCGAGCTGGATCAGGAGGCGGAACGCATCGAATCCGACATGGCAGGCTTCGAGGTCCGGTCGCTGCTCAGGGGCAAGGATGACTTTCGCGACGCGCAAGTCGAGATCAGCGCCGGCGCCGGTGGTACCGAGGCGCAGGATTGGGCGCAGATGCTAATGCGCATGTATACGAGGTGGGCGGAGCGTCACGGTTACACGGTCAATGTGCTCGACCTGAGCGAGGGTGAGGAGGCGGGGATCAAGGGGGCGGTTCTCGAGATCAAGGGCGAGTATGCCTTCGGCTTTCTGCGTCCTGAAACCGGCGTGCACCGGCTGGTGCGCATCTCGCCCTTCGATGCGCAGTCGAGGCGCCATACGAGTTTTGCCTCGCTCTTCGTCTACCCCGTGGTGAACGAGGAGATCAACATCGATATCCGCGACGATGATCTGCGCGTTGATGTCTACCGCGCATCCGGCGCCGGCGGGCAGCACGTGAACAAGACGAGCTCGGCCGTGCGCCTGACGCATCTGCCGACCGGCGTGGTGGTCGCCTCACAGGCGGAGCGCTCGCAGTTCAAGAACAAGGCGACGGCGATGAAGATGCTGAAGAACAAGCTGTATCAGCTCGAGGTCGAGCGACAGAACGCGGCCAAGGCCGCGCTCGATGCAACAAAGGCCGATGTGTCGTTCGGCAGCCAGATTCGCAGCTACGTATTCCAGCCGTACACCATGGTGAACGACCACCGCACGGAGCTGAAGGTGACCGATGTGCACGGCGTTATGGACGGCGATCTCGATGTGTTCATCGAGAGCTACCTGAAAAAGTTCGGAGATGGCAAGGCGGCCGCGTGAGCGAGGATCTCAACTTGGTGTTGCAGGCGCGACGCGACAAGCTCGCGCGCCTGGAAGAGCGGGGGATCGCGCCTTATGCCTATCGATTTGAGCGGACGCATACAGCGGCTGAGGCGGTTGCCGTTCTCGGCGATCGCGACGAAGGCGAACGAGTGCGCGTGGCAGGACGCATTGTTGCCTGGCGCGGCCATGGGAAGACGGCGTTCGCGCACCTGAGCGATCCCACGGGACGCATTCAGCTGTACTTTCGCCGGGACGACCTGGGTCCCGAAGCGTTCGAGACCATGCAGTTGCTCGACATCAGCGACGTGATCGGTGTGGAGGGCCCGGTCTTTCGAACGCGGACCGGCGAGCCCACGGTGAGAGTCGAGTCGTTCGAGCTGCTCGCCAAGTCGCTCCGGCCGCTGCCGTTCGGAAAGGAAGAGCTGCAGGACGGCGCGATTGTGCGCCACTCCGGCTTCTCCGATCCGGAACAGCGCTACCGGCAGCGCTACGCGGACCTCGCGGTTCATTCGGAAGTGCGGGCGGTGTTCGTCGCCCGTGCCAGAATGATCTCGACCATTCGTGCTTTTCTCGACGGGCGTGGATATCTGGAGGTGGAGACTCCGATACTGCAGCCCCTTTACGGTGGCGCGCTGGCGCGGCCGTTCACGACGCACCATAACGCGCTCGGCATGCCGCTCTACCTGCGCGTTGCGGACGAACTCTACCTGAAGCGGCTGATCGTCGGCGGATTTGAGCGTGTGTACGAAATCGGGCACGACTTCCGCAACGAGGGGGTGGACCGGACCCACAACCCGGAGTTCACCATGCTCGAGTTCTACGAGGCATTCGCGGACTACGGCGACATGATGTCCACAGTGGAAGAGCTCATTGCCGGAGCCGCCGAGGCAGTCCGGTCAGTGCCGTCGGTGGGGGAGCGCGTGCCCGAGCTGGCGCCGCCGTTTCCGCGCATCGAATGGGTGGGTTCGCTCAATGCCGCTCTAGGTTCGAATGCAATGCTGCTGAGCGATGAGGAGCTGAGGAACACCGCCTTGCGGGCGGGGGTTGAACATGCCGAATCGCTGAGCCGGCCAAAGCTGCTGGATGAGCTCTTTCAGCAGGTGGTCGAGTCCACTCTCGACGATCCGACCTTTGTGGTGGACTACCCGGCGGAGCTTTCACCGCTGGCAAAGCCGAAACGCGGGAACCCGGCACTCACCGAGCGGTTCGAGCTTTTTGCAGGTGGTCGGGAGCTGGCCAATGCGTTCAGCGAGCTCAACGACCCCGTGGACCAGCGCAAGAGGCTTGAAACACAAGCCCGACTCCGAGCGGCTGGGGATGAGGAGGCGAGCGTGGTGGATGAGGATTATCTTCGCGCCATGGAGTACGGTATGCCGCCGATGGGTGGTGTAGGCATTGGCGTGGACCGCCTTCTCATGTTTCTCACTGGAATTCCGCACATTCGCGACGTGATTCTCTTTCCCACAATGCGCCCCGAATGACGCGGCTCGAGCTTTCGATTGCGTGGCGGTATTTGCGCAGCCGCTCGGCATCCCGCCTGTTGAATTTCATCAGCGTAATCTCGATCATCGGCGTGTTGGTCGGCGTGAGCGCTCTGATCGTAATCATCAGCGTGATGAACGGGCTCCAGAACGATCTGCGTGAAAAGATTCTGGTGGCCAGTCCCGATATCCGGGTACTGACTTTCGGCGATGCCCTGGTCATGTCGGACTGGCGGAGCGTGCTGTCCGACGTGAAAGGTCAGCCCGGAGTTGCCGCAGCGGCGCCGTTCGTGCTCACGCAAGGGCTGGCGACAGTTCGTGGCGATTACGTGGAAGGGGCCATGATCGTGGGTATAGAGCCCGCTTCTCCCAACGCCGCACAAGTAACGGGTATCCGCGGGACGGCTCGTGCAGGGCAGGACTTCAGCTTTGCCACGACGAGTGGTGAGCTGCACGGGATTGCTGTGGGTAAACGTTTGGCGGAACGTCTGAACGTCTTTCCTGGGGACAGCTTGACGCTGATCTCCGCGGCCGGGGCGCAGTTGAATGCGGTGACGGGTACACCCGTCCCGCGGTATTATCGATACGAAGTGACGGCGTGGTTCGAGACGGGGATGTACGAGTACGACAACGCCTATCTATACATGCCCATCGGCGACGCGCAGACGTTCGCCGCGCTGGGTGACGCCGTGACGGGAATCGAGGCGCGGGCGGCCAACCGTTTCGAAGCGGATGCGGTTGCCGACGCGCTTCGCGCTTCGCTCGTCTCCTATCGCGTCGTGGACTGGCAGGAGCAGAACTCGGGGCTGTATCAGGCCCTCAAGCTGGAGAAGCTGGTGATGGGGGTCATTCTGTTGCTGATCGTGATCGTCGCGGCGTTCAACATCGTCAGCAGCCTGACGATGGTGGTTCGCGACAAGACGCGCGAGATCGGAATACTCAAGGCGATGGGAATGCCGGCGCGCTCGATCCGGCGGATTTTTCTGGCGCAGGGCACGGTGATTGGAATGGTCGGCACGCTCATTGGGGCGGTGCTTGGACTCGGTACGGCGATCGTGATCGATCGATACAAGCTCATCACGCTCGACGCATCTGTCTACCTGATCGATCACTTGCCGATTCAGATCGAGTTCTGGGACGTATTGTGGATCATTCTGGCGAGCATCCTGATTGCGGTACTGGCTACGATGTATCCGTCGCTTCAGGCGGCGCGGCTTTATCCAGTGGAGGCGATTCGGGACGAGTGATGGTCATCGAGGCGCACGGGGTCGTAAAGACCTATCGCGGCGGCGATGGGAGCACCCTCTCGGTGTTGAGCGGGGTGGACCTGGCGGTGCGCCGTGGTGAAATGGTCGCGATCGTCGGCGCGAGTGGCAGTGGCAAGAGCACGCTGCTCCACGTGCTCGGTGCTCTCGATCGTCCCACGTCAGGCTACGTCGTGATCGGCGGCGAACCGCTGCACGCCATGACAGAAGACGAACTGGCGGCCGTGCGCAATCGCAAGATTGGATTCGTGTTTCAGTTTCACCATCTGCTGCGCGAGTTCTCGGTGCTCGAGAACGTGATGATGCCCATGCGCATTGCGGGACGCGACGAGCGCACCGCGCGCTCGCGGGCCGAAGAGCTGATCGCTGCGGTAGGGCTGAGCGGCCGCCTGACGCATCGGCCGACAGAGCTCTCCGGCGGCGAACAGCAGCGGACCGCGGTCGCGCGTGCGTTGGCACTCGATCCTTCCGTGGTGCTCGCCGATGAGCCCTCAGGCAACCTCGACCACCTTAACGCCGAGCGCTTGCACGAACTTTTCGTTCGGCTGGTACGCGAGCTCGAAGTGTCGATGGTGGTCGTGACGCATAACCGCGCGCTTGCATCGCGCGCTGATCGCGTACTGCTCATGGAAGACGGACGGTTGCGCGAGACCGACGTGCACCAGGGAGTGACCTGATGCTTTGCGATCACTGCAAGGAGCGCGACGCGGTGATTCAGGTCATGCAGATCGTGGACAAGGGTCCCGTGAAGCACAACCTTTGTGAGCGGTGCGCGGCGGAAAAGGGATTCGAGACCACGGTCAGCGCTCCCAAGTCCTCCCTGGTCGAGTTCCTGATGCCCATGCAAAAGGCGCTCGCCACCTCCCCATCCGAGATCGGGCGGTGCAGTTCCTGCGGCTCGACCTTGCGCGACTTTCAGCGCACCGGCCGGCTGGGATGCGCGCACTGCTACGCCTCTTTCGAGACGAGTCTGCGAGATCTTCTGCGGCGGGTGCATGGGAACCATCGGCACGTCGGCAAGCGTTACGTCACACCAGAGGAGGCGCCCGAGCATGCCGCGGTGGGCTTGATAGACTTGCGCGACCGGCTGCGCCGTGCCGTGGAGAACGAGCAGTTCGAGTTGGCCGCGGAGTTGCGGGACAGGATTCGGGTGCTGGAATGACGATCGATCTCTCGTTGCTCCCCGATGGCGGGGTAAGCTGGCTGGATGCCTCCGGTGAGAACGCCGACATCGTCATCTCTACGCGGATCCGTTTGGCACGAAATGTTGCGGGTTATCCCTTTGCCGGGCGAGCGCGCGACGGTGAGCGGCTGCGAATTCTGGCTTCGGTGCGTGAGGCGGTACATGATGCGCCTGCAATGCGCGAGATGCAGCTGGTGCGCGTGGACGAATTGGAGGGCGAGGATCGCCGGTTGCTGCACGAACGTCACCTGGTGAGCAAGGAGCTTGCGGGTCTCGACCCGCAGCATCCGGTCAGGAGCGGGGCAGCGGTGTTTCTCGGCGACGGGTTGGGCGTCATGGTTAATGAAGAGGACCATCTGCGCGTCCAGGCGATGCGTTCGGGGTTCAGCCTCGCGGCGGCGTTCGCCGCGGTGGAGCAAGCGGATTCGGATTTGGGTACGCGGGTGCCGTTTGCCTATCACGACGAGTTCGGATTTCTCACGTCGTGCCCGACGAATACGGGGACTGGGATGCGCGCGTCGGTGCTGATCCACCTGCCCGGACTCGTGCTGACGAAGGAGATCTCGAAGGTGCTGGCGGGGCTGCAGCACGTCGGACTGACGTACCGTGGGCTGTACGGAGAAGGGAGTGAAGTGGTAGGAAATTTTTTCCAGATTTCCAATCAGACCACACTGGGACGATCGGAGGAGGAGCTGCTCGAGGATCTGTCCCGGGTGGTTCGGCTCTTGATTCAGCGAGAAGAAGAAGCGCGCAGGGTCTTGCTGCGCGACGCAGGATATATTATCGAGGATAAGCTCTGGCGAGCGTACGGTACCCTTCGCTATGCCCGCAGCCTCTCGTTCGACGAGGCGATGAATTTCCTTAGCGGCGTTCGGTTGGCGGTGGGGCTGAAACTGATGGCTGGCCTGAGTGTATATACCCTCAACAAGCTCCTGATTTTTTCCCAGTCCGCACACCTGTCGTACGCCGAGGGGCGCGCGCTCAGTGAGAGCGAGTCGAACCTCGTCCGCGCCCGGTTTGTGCGTGAGGCATTAGCGGCAGAGGCGGGGACCGCGGGCTAGCCGACGGTTTCCGGAGCCAGGATCGAGGGGACGTATGAACGGCTACAACTTCACCGAGCGGGTTCGAAAAGTCCTTGCCATGGCGCGCGAGGAAGCAGCCCGCTTGCACCACGAATACGTGGGGACCGAGCACATTCTCCTCGGATTGATCCGCGAGGGAGAAGGTGTGGCCGCCGCCGTGCTGCAGAACCTTTCCATCGACCTCGACGAGATCCAGCAGAAGATCGAGGAACAGGTGAAGAAGGGGAAGGCGACACAGGCTACCGGCCCGGATCTCCCCTATACTTCGCGCGCCAAGAAGGTTCTCGAGCTCGCCATGAGCGAGGCGCGCGAGCTCAATCATTCGTACGTAGGGACGGAGCATCTCCTCCTCGGCCTGCTGCGCGAGGAGAAAGGGATTGCCGCCCAGGTACTTACCGACATCGGCGTCAACCTGGAAACCGCGCGCACGGAGACGCTCCGGCTACTCGGCACGGAGATGCCGCAGCCGGGTGCTACCGCGCAGCAGGGAAGCCAGCCCACGCCGACGGTCCAGAAGGGTGAAAAGAAGAGCAAGACTCCCGCGCTGGATCATTTCTGCCGTGACCTCACCCAGCTTGCGGGCGAGGAGCAGCTGGATCCGACCATCGGGCGCGAAAAGGAGATTCAGCGCGTGATGGAGGTGCTCACGCGCCGGAAGAAGAACAACCCGGTGCTCATCGGCGAGCCTGGCGTCGGCAAGACGGCCATCGTCGAAGGGCTGGCGCAGCTAATCGCCAATGGCGAATGCCCCGAGTCGCTGCGCGACAATCGCGTGCTGGCCCTGGACATGGCAGCCGTGATCGCCGGCACCAAGTATCGCGGGCAGTTCGAGGAGCGGCTCAAGGCCGTGATGAACGAGATCGCGCAGAACAAGAACGTGATCCTGTTCATCGACGAGTTGCACACCCTGGTGGGGGCGGGGGCGGCGGAAGGAGCGATCGATGCCTCCAACATGCTCAAGCCGGCTCTCGCGCGGGGCGAGCTGCAATGCGTGGGCGCCAGCACGCTCAACGAGTACCGCAAGTACATCGAGAAGGACGGGGCGCTCGAGCGCCGCTTCCAGACCGTGATCGTGGATCCGCCATCGGTCGACGAGACGGTGGAAATTCTCAAGGGCCTTCGCAAGCGCTACGAGGATCATCACCACGTGACGATCCCCGATGTGACGCTGTCGATTGCCGCCAAGCTGTCGGAGCGCTACATCACCGACCGGTTCCTGCCTGACAAGGCAATCGACGTGATCGACGAAGCGGGCGCGCGGGCGCGGCTCGCCGCGCAGGCGCCACCGCCGGAGGTGGCGGCGCTGAAGGCTAATCTCGAGGACGTCAGCGCGGAAAAGGAAACGGCCGTGCGGGACCAGAACTTCGAGCGCGCCGCGTCGCTCCGCGACAAGGAGCGCGAGATTCAGGGAGAGATTCGCCGCAAGCAGGAGGAATGGGAGAAGCACCGGCAATCGTTCCGCCCGGCGTTAGGCGAGGAGGAGATTTCCTTCATCGTCAGCCGGTGGACGGGCATTCCGGTGACCCGGCTCCAGGAGGCCGAGAGCACGCGCCTGCTGCGCATGGAAGATGAGTTGCACGAGACGGTGGTCGGGCAGGATGACGCCATCAAGGCGCTGGCCCGGTCGATCCGCCGCAGCCGCGCGGGACTCAAGGACCCGGACCGGCCGATCGGCTCGTTCGTCTTCTGCGGCCCCACCGGCGTAGGCAAGACCGAGCTCGCTCGCTCACTCGCGAAGTTCCTTTTCGCCGATCAGTCGGCGCTCATTCGCGTGGACATGAGCGAGTACATGGAAAAATTCTCCGTTTCGCGGCTTATCGGCGCACCGCCGGGGTATGTCGGTTACGAGGATTCGGGTACGCTGACCAAGGCCGTCCGGCGCAAGCCGTACAGCGTGGTCCTGCTCGACGAGATCGAGAAGGCGCATCCTGATGTGTTCAACATTCTGCTGCAGGTGCTCGACGAAGGACACCTGACCGACAATTACGGACGTGTGATCGACTTCAAGAACACCGTGGTGATCATGACGTCGAACGTCGGGGCGCGCGACATCACCAAGGGCAAGGGGCTGGGCTTCACTACGCCTGACGAGTCGGAATCTTTCGAGCGGATGGCGGAAAAGGTGAAGGAGGAGCTACAGCGGTTGTTCAATCCCGAGTTCCTGAACCGGCTCGATGACGTGATCGTGTTCCACCCGCTGACGCGGGCACACATCGCGCAGATAGTCTCGATTCTGCTCAAGGATGTGCAGAGGCGGCTGGTCGACGAGGAGCTCACCCTCCGGCTCACGGAGTCGGCGGTGGAATTCCTGAGTTCGCAGGGGTTTGACGAGAAGTATGGCGCGCGGCCGCTAAAGCGGTCGATCCAGCGGTTCATCGAGGATCCGCTGTCGGAGAAGATTTTGACCGGCGAGTTCGCCAAGGGCGACGAAATCGAGGTCGATGCATCTGCCGACAAGACCCGGCTGGAGTTTCGGGTTCCGGCGCGCATCACGCCGTAATCAGGGCAATTCGGACGACCGGTGGCCGGGAGGAGCGTGCGGCTCCTTCCGGCCACTCGTGTGTATATTACCCCCATGTTGCGATCTCTCGCCCTGGCCGCGGCCCTCTTCGCGGCGGCGCTCGTAGTACCCGCCACTTCGGCGGCCCAACAAAGCGCGCCCGGCATCTGCGCCTATCCCGACTCCCTCGTCGTTCGCGGCAACTCCCGCGTCCCGGATGCATCCATCCGCTCGGACGTAGCATTTCAGCGCGGCGATACTCTGAATTTCGTGGCTATTCGCCGGGCGATTCGCGCGCTCTACGAGACGGGGCAGTTCGACGATGTGCGAATTGTCTGTGAGATCGGTGCTGATACCACGACGGCGGTGCTCGTGGTCAGCGTCGACGAGCGCATGCTGCTCGCTGATGTTGGCGTCGAAGGGGTGGAAAGGCTCAGCACCCGGAGCGTCCAGGACCGCGTCGATCTGCTGGTGGGGCGCCCAATCAACCCTTCCGCAGTCTCGCGGATCATCCAGCGCATCGATTCGCTCTACGAGGCTGACGGCTATTATCTGGCCAGAGTGACGGCGGACACGACAATGGTCGGCGACCGGGCCAAGCTCACTTTTCGAATCGAGGAAGGGCGGCGGCTGGCGGTTTCGGGGATCGACATCGTCGGCAACCAGCAGCTCAGCGCCAAGCGAGTGGTATCAGCGATGGAGACGCGCCCCGAAGGATTCTGGTGGTTCCGTCGTGGCGAGTTCGATGAGGATGCGTTCGCGACCGATCTGGGCGCGCGCATCCCTGACCTCTACGCCAACGAAGGCTTCATCGATTTCCAGATTTTGCGTGACACGCTGATAATCGACCGCGAGCGCGGCAAGGCGCTCGCGCGTATCACTGTCGATGAGGGGCAGCGATACAGGGTTGGCGACTTCGAGGTAACGGGCAACCGCCGGTTCAACATGCAGGAGGTCGAGCGGTTCTTTCCCTTCGAGGAACGGGCACCGTCGCTCACGGAGAGGATGCGCGGCCTGGTAGGCGCGGGTCCCGACGATTACGAAGGCGTCTTCAGCCAGGCGGAGTGGGAAGGGGCGACACAACGCCTCAGCACCGCGTACTACAACGAGGGCTACATCCGCGCTCAGATCAATCCGGTAGTGGAGCGCAGCGTCGGCGCCGACTCGATCCCGACGGTTAACCTGCGCTGGGAGATCTTCGAGGGTCAGCCGGCGATCGTGAACAAGGTGGTGATCGCCGGAAACGACTACACGACCGAAGCGTGCATCCGGGACCAGATCTTCGTGCTGCCCGGCGATGTGTTCAACTACGACCGCCTGATCCGCAGCTATCAGAACATCCAGAATCTCGGGTTCTTCGAAGCGCCGCTCCCGCCGCCGGACACCCGGCCGGCGAACGAGAAGGGCGATGTGGACATCGTCTTCAATGTCAAGGAGAAGCGCACCGGCAGCATCAATTTCGGTGCGTCAATGGGACAGGGCACGGGCGTCGGCGGGTTCCTCGGACTCGATCAGCCTAACGTTTTCGGCCAGTGCAAGCGCGTCTCACTCAACTGGCAGTTCGGCCGCTACATAAACGATTTCCAGCTCTCGTATCAGGATCCGTCGATCCGGCAGTCGCGGATTTCGGGTACGACCTCGCTTTATCACACGCAGTCGCGCTACACGATCGCCGACCTGGGCCGCCAGACGCGAATCGGCGGTTCACTGCAGTTCGGCTTCCCGGTACCGTGGTCGAGGTTCACGCGGCTGTTCGTCTCGTACGGCGCGGAACGTGTCAAGGCCGGCGGCGGCTTGTTCGAGCGCGATACCTCGCAACTGGTCGTCCAGAACGGTTTCCGGTCCACGCTAGGGTTGACGGCCACCCACGACACACGCATCGATCTCCCGTTTGCTTCGTCAGGCGGCTTGCAGACGGTAAGCGCGCAGTACAATGGCGGACCGCTGGGTGGTGACGCGGATTTTTCGCGCTACACCGGGGAGTTCCGCGCCTATGCGCCCCTGGCGCAGTTCGGCGGGGAACGTCCCGGGTCGCAGCCGGTCAAGATCGTCTTTGGACTGACGGCGCGCGGCGGCGCCGTGTTCGGCGATGTCGGTCCGTTTCTGTTCTCCCAGAAGTTCGCGCTGGGTGGAACGCAGTTCGGCGAGATGCTCCGTGGCTACGACGAATTTTCGCTAACGCCGCAGGGATACGTGCTGGGCACGAGCAACTTCAGTGCGCGGCGCGAATCGTTCGGTAGCGCTTTCTTCACTACGACGGCCGAGGTGGGGCTGCGGCTCAATCAGCAGTTCTACACGAACGTTTTCTTCGACGCGGGTAACATCTGGGACCGCCCAAGCGAATTCGACCCCACGCGGTTGTTCCGCGGCGCAGGGGTAGGCGTGGCCCTGATTACTCCGCTCGGACCGCTGGGCCTCGACTGGGCCTACGGATTCGACCGCCTCGATGCGGCTGGACGCCCCGACCCGAAGTGGCAGCTCCACTTCCGTCTGGGCAATATCTTCTAACGGGAGCTTGCAATGAGGTTCTTCGTCGGTATGGCGGCAGTGCTCGCCCTGCTCGTCACCGGAACAGCGAGCGCCGCGGCGCAGCAGAAGTTCGCCTACATCAATTCTCAAACGCTGCTCCAGCAGGCGCCGGGACGCGCCGAGGCCGAGGCGCAGTTCCAGCGTGAATTGCAGGCGTACCAGACCGAGGTCAAGCGCATGGGCGACTCGCTCAAGGTCATGGTGGAGGGGTACGAGAAGGAACAACTCGTAATGAGTCCGGCCGCCAAGGAAGCGAAGCAGCGCGAGCTCGCCGGCAAGGAGCAGGAGTATCAGCAGCGCACGGCCGAGCTGGAACGTAAGGCGGCGGCACGGGAAGACGAGTTGACGCGTCCCATCCTCGAGAGCATCCGGCGAGCGATCGAGGCGGTGCGGGCCGAGGATGGGTATGCCTTCATCTTCGATGTCGCCTCGAACGGCGCCGTCGTTGCCGTGGACAAGAACCTCGAAGTCACCAACGAGGTGCTGGCCAAGCTTCGGTCTACGGCATCCGCTCCTCCCGCGGCGCCGGCGGGTGGGCCGGTGGCGAAGCCGGCGGGCGCTTCCTCATCCCCGACGAGAAACCCGCCCCGCAACCGTTGAGCCAGACTTCAGCTGAGCGTGCCGGCGGTGAGGGAGGTCTCTCTCTCACCGCCGATGCCATCGC
>DATKDD010000117.1:0-5790 GCA_035512875.1 Gemmatimonadaceae bacterium
TGGATCTATTCACGGGGCTGCGGGCCAACGGGTTTACTGGGCGGATCGCGCCTGCTGAGGAGTGCACTGGGATCGCGCTCCAGGCGTGTGGAGAGTTTGGCGAGATTGTCGCTCGCCCGCGCCAGATCCCTTACGATCGCCTCGACTCGTTCGCCGTTGTCGGTCGCCATGCGCAGCTCTGAGATAAGTAGCCGCATATCACCCATCGTGCGCCTCAGATCTTCCTGAGCCGATGCAACCTGAGGCGCCGCCGCACTCACCACCGTATCAATGGCTGAAACGAGATGCTCGCTACGGTCGAGGAGTGCGGCCAGTTGCTGTGTCGTCGTATCGAGACCGATGACGATACGGCCGGTGCCCGCCCGCATCTCTGAAATGAGTGAATCCAGGCCGGAGAAGCTATGATCGATCCGGTCCCAGGGCGATCCCTCGGCGAGCCTCTCCACACCACCAAGAAGAGTGTCGGCTCGGTCGAGAAACTGCGCCAACCGGCTCATCGCGTCCTGGAACGACATGATGTCGCGGCTCAGGATTGTGCCGCCGGGCGGAATCTCGGGCGCCGTTCCAGTCCCTGCCACCAGATTCAGATACGGAGCGCCGAGCAGTCCAACCTGATTGATCTCGGCCCTGGTGTCGGTTTGTACCGGTGTCTCATCTCGCACCCTGATCCCTACGGCAACGCGGGTCGGATCGCGCGGATCCAGCTCGAGCGCAGTAATGCTTCCTACGAGCAGGCCGCCATAACGCACCTCATCGCCGAGATTCAACCCGGGAACGGCGCGGAAGGCGACACGATAGTCCTTTCCCGAGCGAAAGAGCGCCGGATACCGCGCCAGGGCGATGAGGGCGATGAGAACGAAGAACGTCGTGCCCAGAAAGGCGAGCAGCCCGAGCCGCGATTGTCCGCGCTTCATGCCGCGCCTCGCCTGTCCAGGAGGCGCGACACCACTTCGCTGGCGCTGTTTCGGACGGACTCGGGCGTTCCCGACTCGACGATCCGTCCGCCGGCCATGACGAAGATCTGATCGGCACGGCCGAACGCATAACGCGGATCGTGGGAGAAGATCAACGTCCCGAACCCCTGCCCTGCCTGCAACCTCTCGAGCGTCCTGTCGAGTTCAGCTGCCGAATGGGCATCCAATCCCTGGGTCGGCTCATCGAGCATCAGTATCGGCGGTCGGAGGGCGAGCGCGCGGGCGAGCGCGACACGCCGCTGCACGGCGCGATCCAGCTGTCCGGGTAGCATTTCGGGATCGATGTGCAACCCCACCTCGGTCATGAGATGGGTTGCTGCCTTACGAGCTTCCGCCGCCGAGGCCGTGGTGTGCTCGAGCAGGGGCAGCTCCACGTTCTCCACGGCTCCGAGCCTGGATATGAGGGCCGCGCCCGGGAACACGCATCCGATCCGGGTGCGCATGCGCCGGAGACGATCCTCGGTCTCACCGGTTGCGTCGAAGGTCTCGCCGTCCACGACCACACTTCCGCGCGCGGCCCGCTCGAGGCCGACCACGTGCCGCATGACAGTCGATTTGCCGGAATGGATGGGACCGAGGACAACCGTGGTGCGACCGCGGAGGCAGGTCATTGTGACATCGAATATCCCGGGAGCGCCCGCCGGTCCTGTGAGCGAACGGACCTCGAGAACGGGGATCATTAGGCAAACACCGGAATGAAGTAGAACATCGCGTTGATCACGGTGTCCGCGGCGAGCACACCGAGCACGGTAAGGACGACGGCACGCGATGTCGCCGTTCCGATCGACTGGAAATGCGCCTCCACGCTGAGTCCCTCATCGCAGGCAATGAGGGCTATCATGTACGCGAAGCAAAGGCTCTTGATGAGCCCAATGAACAGATCCCGCAACTCGAACGCCGAGCGAAACTGATCGAAGTAGAATCTCGTGCTGACGTCGAGGATGGCGATGCTACCCAACCAGCCGCCAAGGACGATGAGCGCATCTGCAAGAATGGTAAGCCCGGGAACCGCGATGAGCAGGGCCGCGAGTTTTGGCGCCACGAGATACTTGACCGGGTTGAGCCCCATTGCGCGTAGCGCGTCGATCTCTCCATTGGCGCGCATTGACGCGAGCTCACCGGCGATTCCCGACGCACTGCGAGTAACGACGAGCAGTGCGACCACGAGTGGGCCGAGCTCGCGAGCGGCAAACCACCCGATTGCCTGTACGCTGAGTGCCTGAGCGCCGAACTGTGAAAGCTGCGAGGCAACCTGAAACGTCGTGATGATGCCGACGAGGAGGGAAGCGGGGACGATGAGCCGGAGCGCCCCCATGCCGAGCTGGTCGAACTCGCGCGCGATCCCGGTACCCATCGCCGTGCGGCGCGAGAAGCTGAGCCACGCGACCCAATAGCTGGCGGTAACGAGCAGCTCCCACCGGTCCAGAAAACGTCCCCCCTCGCGCGCAGAAAACGAGGCGGTGCTGCCGGTCGATTGCTCACCGTCATCGGCACTGGGAACAAAGATCGAGGTCACGCGTGCTTGACGCGGTCCAGGTCCATGGGATACACTCGGCGTCCAATGCGCACGCTTCTGCTCATGCTGACCATGCTCGCGAGCTTCGCGACGGTGGGTTGCGATCGCTCCACCGCTCTCGCGGGCCTGAGCGAACAGCAATTCGTCTCGACGATGGCGAGCCTTCGTCGGATCGAGCGCGACGCTACGCTGGACACTGCGGCGAAGAGGATCGCTCGGCGCGATGTGTTGCAAGAGCGAGACCTCAATGCGGAAGCTCTGGAGTCGGCGGCTCGGGCGCTGGCCACCGATCCCGTGCGAGCGAACGAGATTTGGGCGCGCATCGATTCGCTGGCAACCCAGGACACGGCGAGCACGGAGGGATTGGAGGAGCTGCAAACGGGCCAGTAATGGCCTGATGCGAACGGCGCGGGTGCAATGAATCGCACCCGCGCCGCATTACTACGCGAGACGAAGCCCTTCTCACTTCGTGACGAGCATTTTCTTCGCGAACACCTTGCCGTCGACCTCGATCTTGTACAAGTACACGCCGCTGGCAACCTCCTGCGACGTATTCAGATACTTGCCACTCCAGAACGCCGTGAAGCTTC
Organism: Gemmatimonadaceae bacterium; assembly: GCA_035512875.1. GTDB lineage: Bacteria > Gemmatimonadota > Gemmatimonadetes > Gemmatimonadales > Gemmatimonadaceae > JALZIF01. Next base: position 3,081 of record DATKDD010000117.1, read on the forward strand.
CACAGGGAAGCGACAGATTCTGTATGGGCTCGCCAGGCGCCGGGTCCCCCTGCAGGATAGGCACTGAAACTAGCTGCCCAATCATGTTGTATATCCGCAGGTTGACGCGATGCAACCGCCCAGCTTCCGAACACGTGGGATAGTCTCCTATCGTGAACGGGATCGTGGTCGTTGGATTGAACGGGTTCGGGTAATTCTGTCCGAGCTCGAATCCGGGTCTACGTTCACGGGCAGGGGGGTTTGCAGAGCCTTCCTGCGCATCCACACTACTCGGCGCGAACGCCCCCAAGGCGAGCACGGACAACGCCAGTGCTGCCCAACCGTGCTTCATTGCCTTCTCCGACTGACAAAAAGGGTTCTGGGACGCGCTCCTGATGGTGGGTGTCCGGAAACGACTGTTCGTGGCGAACATACGATTCCGCTCGCTAACTGTCAAGCAAGTCCCGGGCGATCTCCCGCGCGAAGAGCCTCTGACAATACACGACCGTCGGCTCGCCGTTCCGTTACGCCGGTTCTATCGCAGTATTCAAGGAATGGAATCAGGAATTTCCGGCTGATTCCGAGCAAATCCCGAAGCTCCTGCGGCGTGTGACTCCTGCCATCATCCATGCCGTGGCGCAAAGTCTCGATCATGGAAGATAGCGCCCCGGGGTCGTAAAACCGGTCGGGCGCAACTTGAACCGCCTTCCCGTTGCGCTCCAGGAATTTCAGGATGGAAGAAGCGTGCGAGGATACCTGCTCACCCAGCTCCCCAACGCTCGGAGGTTCCCGTCCGGCTTCGCGCAACACCTCGAGCAGCCGCCTTCCAACGTCCTCCTGGTCGGGTGCCAACTTGGGCACCCACCCCGCGCGCCACGCCAACGCGCCAGCCAGTTGCAAGCGGCCGGCGCCAGCTGCCCGCCGCAACACCTCACCAGTGATCTCGCCGGTGCCGCCGATGCGCGCGCGAAGCTCCTGCACCGGCATGCCCCTCTCGAGAGGATGGGCGGAATGAAAGTCGTCGACGAGCCGGGCCGCGGTGTCGACAGCGGCCTCCAGAACGTCGCCAGCAACGAGCCGGCTCCCGAGTACGACGACAGCCGGCTGCGCTTCCTGGAGCAGCCTGGCGAGGGTTGCCGGCGACACTCCGAGACGCAGCGGCACGTCGGCGTCAGGCACGCCGGCCAATCCGGAATCCCGGACGAGCGCTTCGAAGCGCTCGGTGAGCGACGGCGCAAGCCCGGTGAGACGCTGCCGCCGGCGCAGAGGCGCCGGATCGACTACGATCCCCCCGCCTATCGTTCGGACCGGAGAAAAGGCGCGCAGCACGAATCGGTCGCCTGCACGCGCAACCACCGGCCTATCGAAAACGACGCGAGCGAGCGAGCGAGCGCCCGGTGCGAGCGCGCCTCCCGCGGCAATGATGCGCGCGCCAACCTCCGTCGTTCCGAGGTGGAAGCGCACGGCCGACCGCGGACCTAACGTCACTTCGGCCGACTCGCTCAATGCCACCTCGGCGTGCAGGCGGACCGACTCTTTCCACGCCGGATCGGTAACCAGCACGGCGCCGCGGCCTACCTCCGCGAGGTCCGCGCCGGCCAGCGCCACCGCCACGCGCATCCCCGGCGTGGCGGTCGCCAGGGCGGCACCGTGGGATTGCAGCCCGCGCACGCGCGCCATGCCCGTGCCGGGACGGATCTGCACCGTGGCATCACGCGCGAGCGTGCCGCTCCACACAGTGCCCGTCACCACCGTTCCGGTGCCGCGCACGGTGAAGGCGCGATCGACCGGCATTCTGAAGAGATCAGCCGCATCGCGCGCCGGACGCGCGCGGACCGCCGCGGCGACCGCCTGTCGAAGCTCGTCCATTCCCCGTCCCGTCACGCTCGACGTGGCGATCACCGGCGCGCTTTCCAGTGGCGTTCCGGCCTTGAGTCCGGCCACCTCCTCGCGCACCAGCGCCAGCCACTCATCGTCGACGAGATCGGCCTTGGTCAGCGCGACGACGCCCCCGGACACACCGAGCAGCTGCAGGATGAGCAGATGCTCGCGAGTCTGCGGCATGACTCCCTCGTCGGCGGCGATTACGAGGAGCGCCAGGTCGATGCCGGTCGCGCCGGCGAGCATGTTGCGCACGAACGCCTCGTGACCCGGCACGTCCACCACTCCGACCGGCGGCAGCCCATCGAGTCGAAGCGGCGCGAACCCCAGATCGATCGTTATGCCGCGGCGTTTCTCGTCAGGCAGGCGGTCGGTGTCCACACCGGTCAGCGCGCGTACCAGCGCGGTCTTGCCGTGATCCACATGGCCGGCGGTGCCGAGGATCATACCGGCTCCGCGGCGCGGGCCGACCAGCCGCCGTGCTCCCACACGGTGAACGCGCGCAGCGGTCGTTCATCTTCCAGATGCTGGCGCACGAACTCGCGAAGCAATCGCTGATGCGCGCGTGCCTCCGCCGCGGTGAGCGACGGGACCGGTGCATCGCAGAGCCAGGCGGCGAGGCTCCTTCGAGCCGCCGCCGGAAAGCGGCGCGTCTGTCCCATGCCCGCGGAGCAGCGCGGGCACATCGCTCCGCCCGCCTCGTGCGCGAACGCGACGTCGTCGTCAGGCGGCAATGAGGTGTGGCAGCCGCAGCACTCACCGAGGACGGGCTCGAATCCCAGCGCCGCGAGCACGCGCCAGGCACCCGAGAGCGCCGCCGTGGTGGTGAAGGCCTCCGGAGCCTCGGCCA
>DATKDD010000118.1:0-2502 GCA_035512875.1 Gemmatimonadaceae bacterium
TACTTCGCGCAGGAGCTGTACGCCGAGCAGCCGCTGAGCACGCAGGCAACGTGGAACCAGCTCGACTATCGGCCGCTGGAAGGATTCGTGTACGCGATAACTCCGTTCAACTTCACGGCAATCGGCGGCAACCTGCCCACCGCGCCGGCGTTGATGGGCAACACCGTCGTCTGGAAGCCGGCGAGCACGGCGGTACTCAGCTCGTGGTACATCCTCCAGATCCTGCGTGAGGCAGGACTCCCCGACGGGGTGATCAACTTCGTCCCGGGTGACCCGAAAGCAGTTTCCGACGTCGCGCTCGGACACCAGCATCTGGCAGGAGTGCACTTCACCGGCAGCACCGGCGTGTTCAACAGCATGTGGAAGACGATTGGCGCGAACATGGCCAACTACCGCTCGTATCCACGGATCGTCGGCGAGACCGGCGGGAAGGATTTTCTCATCGCCCATGCCTCGGCCAACCCATCGGCGGTCGCCGTTGGCATTGCGCGGGGCGCCTTCGAGTATCAGGGTCAGAAGTGCTCCGCGGCGAGCCGTGCCTACCTGCCGCGCTCGTTATGGCATCGCATTCGCGACGAAACGGTCGCCATGATCGAGGACATTCGGGTCGGCGACGTACGCGATTTCCGCAATTTCATGGGCGCCGTGATCGACAAGAGGGCGTTCGGAAAGATCAGCGAGTACGTGGCCGAAGCGAAGCGGACCGCAACGGTGGTGACGGGCGGCACCTGCAAGGATGACGACGGCTACTTCATTTCACCAACGCTGGTGGAAACCGACGATCCGGCCCACCGGCTGATGCGCGAGGAGATTTTCGGGCCGGTGATGTCGGTTTATGTGTACGATGACGCGAAGTGGCTGGAGATGCTGCGCACGGTTGACGAAACCTCACCGTATGCCTTGACCGGAGCGGTATTCGCCACGGATCGCGGCGCCATCAAGGAAGCGTCGCTGGCTCTGCGCAATGCCGCCGGCAATTTCTACATCAACGACAAGCCGACCGGCGCGGTGGTGGGCCAGCAGCCGTTCGGCGGGGCACGCGCGTCAGGCACCAACGACAAGGCGGGCTCGAAGCTGAACCTGGTGCGGTGGGTGAGTCCGCGCGCCATCAAGGAGACCTTCGTGCCGCCGACGGATTATCGGTATCCGTTCATGGGAGAGGAGTGACGGGGGTCGGGGGTCGGGGGTCGGGGTCGGGGGTCGGGGTCGGGGATTGGGCTAGCGGGAGCCGGCACGCCGGGGCAGAATTCGCAGTCCTCCCTGATCCAGGAGCTCTGATCCAGCCCATGGCCCTCGACCCTCGACTCTCGACCCCCGATCCCCGACCCCGATCCCTTTGAAGTACCGCTTCCATACAGCCGACGTCTTCACCAATCGCGTCTTTGGCGGCAATCCGCTGGCGGTGTTTCCCGATGCGCGCGGGCTCGACGGCGTGCGCTTGCAGCAGATCGCCACCGAGTTCAATCTGTCGGAGACGGTGTTCGTCTTTCCGCCTGACGATCCTGCTCACACCCGGCGGTTGCGCATCTTCACTCCGGCTGCCGAGGTTCCGTTCGCCGGCCATCCGACCGTCGGCGTCGCACACGTGCTTGCATCGTTAGGAGAGCTCACCGGCGAAGTGGAATCGCATGTCGTATTCGAGGAGGGCGTCGGTGCGGTGCCGGTCAAGATTCGCTGGCACGAGCGCGCGCCTGTGTTCTGCCAGCTGAGCGTCGCCAAGCTGCCGGAGATCGGCCCGCGGCCGCCCACCCGAGCTTCGGTGGCCTCCATGCTTTCGCTCGACGTAAAGGATCTCGTGACCGGCACCAATGCCGCCGAGGCCGTCTCCTGCGGACTCCCCTTTCTTTTCGTTCCCGTGCGTGACCGCGATTGCATCGCGCGCTCGCGAGTGCGCATGGATCTGTGGACCGACAAGTTCCGCAGCTATTGGGCGCCACAGGTAATGGTGTTCTCACGTGATCCCGAGCTGCCGGGATCAGATGTGAGGGCCCGCGTGTTCGTCCCGGGGCTGAGCGTACCTGAAGATCCCGCTACCGGCTCCGCAGCAGCCGCGCTGGGCGGCTATCTCGGAAGCCGGGAGGACATGCGCGAGGGAAAGCTGAGCTATCGGATAGAGCAGGGCTTCGAGATGGGCCGGCCGAGCCTCATCGACATCGAGGTCGAGAAACGCGGCGGATCCATCACTGCCATCCGCGTAGGCGGAGAGTCGGTGATGGTGTCGAGCGGGGAGATGGAAGTTCCGTGAGGGGTCGGAGCTCCGTGTCGAGATGAGAGGTGCGAGTTGTGAGGTGGATTGGAGCTCCGTGTCGAAATGAGAAGTGCGAGTTGCGAGGGGGCCCCTTCGCACGATTCGCACTACGCACTACGCACTACGCACTACGCACTGCGCAGTACGCACCGTCCGCTTCCACCCCAACTTCTCATTTGGTTTTCACCCTTCGATCGCCAGCCCTCTCGCTATTCGATTCCTCTCGTCCACGAACACCTTTCGCGGTTCGTGAT